>JBGSMF010000381.1:0-6692 GCA_041740315.1 Thermoflexales bacterium | reverse complement strand
GTCTCCGCCACGCCCGCCTTCGGTGCGGGGGCGCGCTTCGTTGATGGTGAGGGGGCGTCCCTTGAGTTCTTTGCCGTTCAGCGCCGCAATGGCGGCCTCGGCCTCGCTCTGGGTGGGCATTTCCACAAAGCCAAATCCTCTGGATTGGCCGGTGAACTTGTCTTTGATAACGTTGACAGCGGCGATTTGCCCAAAGGGCAGAAATAGCTCGCGCAATTCGGTTTCAGTGGTCTCGCGCGGTAGATTGCCTACGTAAATATTCACTTTATTCTCCTGTATTTTTTTCGGCGCGGTTGTTCCCGCTCATAGAGTGCAAAGCGCATTTGCTTTGCTCGGTATCGAATGTTTTGCAACTGATGATTTTCCGCAATGTCAGCTATCATGGGTGCTTTAGAACTTGACCTTATACTTCTCCCCTCCGTTTATCCGCGCCTGCCAAATCTACCGCTGCTCGATGGCGGCGATTGGCACTTGCCCACAAACATCTACCTGCACGAGCATTCCTTAATTCGAGCCTTAAGGGCAGCCTGCCACGCAGGCTAGCTTTTGCCTGATATGCAAATACTCGGCAACCTGTCTGATTTTACACCAATTTTAAAAAATTGCACGAATTGACTAGCGCCCCAAGGGCGCTGGCGCCCTTTTGGGCGGCTACCATTTGCCGGCATAGTCAAGCTGATAGGGCCGCGCCAACTGCGCCACAAGCGCCCAGCGCAACTCAACCAATTGCCGCATGTGCAGTATATCATGAGCAGCCCAAGCCGCCAGTATATCGCCGGCGGCAAGCTGCCCCCAGGGAGCCTGGTAGGTCGCTTGCCAATTAGGCGAGCTCAGCGACGCCAGCCAGGCAAGCGATTTTTCTCGCTCGGCTGCCAAGTTGCTGATAGATTCTTCAAGCCGGCGCTGGTTGTACTGCCGTTCTGTAACCCAGCCCTGGGGGTTAATCTCTGGCCAGGGTTGGTCTAGGTGATGCAAGATATAATCCAGGTGAACGCGAAAATCCTCTCGCTCTTCATCATAGAGATGGTTGACGGTTTCTAGAATAGACCAGGCATCGGGGGCGGGTTTCCAGCGCGCTTGCTCGTCTGTAATGCCTAGCGTCAAGCGGTGAATGGTTTCTGCGTTATTCGTCAGTAGAGTCGTGAGATGCTCAAGGTTCATCTGATTTCCTGTCGGCCTGGGTATATCTGCCATGCTTTGTTCATTGGAGAAATGACGGATACGAGTGCAATGTTAATTGTGCCTCTAACATTCTCTAGGGTGGACAATATTTTCACATCCTTGCCAAGCAACAAATATTATAATCCCCAGCAACAAAAAGCACAACAACGGCTGGGGCTTTTGCATTTACTCCTCAATTCGTGTAGAATCAAAACATACTTTTGCCGAGGAGAACCCATGCTAAAGATCAGAATTGAATATTGCGCCGAATGACACTATACCCCGCGCGCCGTCAGTATGACGGAGGAATTGTTGCCCGAGTTTGAAGCCCAAGTTGCCGAATGGGTATTGATACCTGGTAAGGGTGGTGTGTTCGAGTTTTCTATCAATGGCGAATTGATTTTTTCAAAGAAAGACCTGGGCCGCCACGCCGAGGTTGACGAGATTCGTAAGCTAATCAAAGAGTGGCTGGCAAAATAAAAGACCGCCCTCAAGGACGGTTTTCAATCTTTGGACGATTCTAATTTTGACGGCCGGCTGTCTGTGCTGTACCAGCCTGAGCCTTTAAAGACAATGCCGGCCGGTTGAATGAGCCGCCGCACGCGGCCACTGCACTCTGGGCAGCGCGTTATAGGGCGGGCTGAAAAACTCTGCCGCCGGTCAAACTGCGCTCCGCAGGTCTGGCATTTGTAAGTATAGAGGGGCATTGCTTAATGTACCACCGAGACACGGAGGGCACAGAGAAAACTAGAAATTCTCTGTTTGCTCCGTGTCTCCGTGGTAAAAACCAGAGTTAAACTACTTGGTAGACACTTTGATGGTTTTGGGCTTGACGGCTTCGGCCTTGGGCAGCACGATGGTCAGCACGCCGTTTTCAAAGGTGGCTTCGGCCTTGTCGTGCTCTACCGGCACATTGATGGTCAGCGTGCGGCTGAACTTGCCATAGCCGCGCTCTTGAAAGATGTATTCCACATTTTCCACCGGCGGCTTGACCTCGCCGCTGATTGAGAGCGTGTCGCCTTCGAGGGTGATGTCAACCTCGCCCGACTTGAGGCCCGGCACATTGGCGATGATAATGATCTCGCTGGGAGTGGTGTACACATCCAGGGGCAGGCGCCGCTCGCGCTCGCCGCTCCACATGGGCCGCACAAAGCTGTCTTCAAATAAACGATCCATGGCATCGCGCAGGCTAACCAATTCGCGTGATGGATTCCAACGTACGACTGTCATTTTATAATCCTCCTATCTTTTGAATGATAAAAATTTCCTAGTCACGGTCTCGGCTAGGCCTTAACCTCAGCCTTAACCTCAACCCTTACTTTACTTTGACCTTGATGCTCTTGGGTTTAGCCTCTTCTGCCTTGGGCAGCGTGAGCCTTAGAACGCCGTGCTCGAATTCTGCTTTGGCTTGATCGGCTTTGATCCGGGTTGGCAACGTCACCTGCCGGCAAAATTCGCCCAAGCGCCGTTCCTGGTAAACATACTGGTCTTTTTCAACCTTTTCTTCTTCCTTGAATTCGCCCTTGATGGTCAGCGTGTCGCCGGTGACAGAGATCTCTATGTCTTCAGGCTTGATGCCGGGCACGATGGCCTTGACAATCACATCTTCTTTGGTCTGGTACATATCCAGGGCCAGCGTCCCGTGTTCGCCTGCAAACAGGCTGCCTGGCTTGAGTGTGCTCTCGTCGAACAGGCGATTCATGGACTCTCGCAGTGTGACCATATCGCGCAAGGGTTGCCATCGAACGACTGAATCTGACATGGTTACCTCCTTCTTTCGATTTTGTTTACGTTTGGTTTACGCTTTTCAGTATAGCCACTTGATATTAGAATAACGTAAACACTGTGTTAGACTTGTATTAGAAATCCACTCGCTCGGCATAGGGATGCCGAGCTATGAAAACCCTAATCTCGGCGGCGAAAGCCTGTGAGCAAAAAGATGTAATACAGCATGGTAGAAATGGCCTGCCACAGCGCCGCCACGTAGGTCAGCGCGGCTGCGTCGAGCATCTGGTTCACGCCCACCAGCTCGCTCTGGTCGAGCGAAAAGCCTTGGGCCAGCCAGGTCTTGGCGCGGCGGCTGGCATCGAACTCTACCGGCAGCGTGATGAGCGAAAACACCACCACTGCGCCAAACATCACCACGCCCAGCCAGGCGATTGATTCCATCCGCAGCAAAAACAGCCCCAGCATAAAGGTCAATGGCCCCAGGTATGAGCCAAACTGCACCACCGGCACAAGCGCGGTGCGCATTTGCAGCGCCAGGTAACCCTGGGAATGCTGAATGGCGTGTCCGGCTTCGTGGGCCGCCACGCCCACCGCCGCGATCGAATTGCTGGCATAGACGTTGGGCGACAGGCGCAGGGTGCGGTCGCGCGGATCGTAATGGTCAGATAGCAGCCCGCGAGTTTCCTCAATCGAGACATCCTGCAACTGGTTTTCATCCAGCATGGCGCGCGCCGCCTGCGCGCCGGTGAGGCCGCGCCACGTGCGCAGCTTGGAAAATTTGTTAAAGGCCGCTTGCACTCTGAACTGGGCATATAGCGCCAGCAGCAGCGCGGGCAGCGAGATGATGAGATACAAAGGGTCAAAGTAAAACATATTACCTCGGTTAATACCCTCCCGCAGGTTTGGACGTTATAACCTGCGGGAGGGTGAATTTACATCTGGCTGAACTCACCTTCTACCACATTTTCTCCTTCGTCGCGGCGATTCTGACCATTGCCGCCGGTATAACCGGTGTAGGGTTGGCCACCCATGTCGGGTTGTGGGCCGGCGTCTGGCTGACCGCCAGCGCCCGGCTGGCCGTACATGGCCTGCCCAATGGCCACAGCCGCTTGCTGCGCTTCATCCATTGCGCGGCGGATGCGCCCGGCGTCGTCGCTTTGCATGGCCTCTTTCAGGGCCTTGAGCTTGTCTTCCACGCGACTGCGGTCGGCGGGCTGTACCTTGTCACCCAAATCGCGCAGGCTTTTTTCGAGCTGATAGACCAGCGTATCGGCCTCGTTGCGCGCCTGGATGGTTTCTTTGCGGCGGTTGTCTTCAGCCGAGTTGCGCTGCGCTTCTTGCACCATGCGCTCTACGTCGCCCTTGTCCAGGTTGGTGCTGGCCGTGATGGTGATCTTTTGCTCGCGCCCGGTGGCCCGATCTTTGGCGTTCACGTTCAAGATGCCGTTGGCGTCAATGTCAAAGGTCACCTCGACCTGCGGGATGCCGCGCGGGGCGGGTGGGATGCCCTCTAGCCTAAAGCGTCCCAGCGTCATGTTGTCGCGCGCCAGGGGCCGCTCGCCTTGCAGCACGTGAATATCTACCGCCGTTTGCCCATCAGCGGCGGTGCTGAATGTTTCGGTCTTTTTCACCGGGATGGTGGTGTTGCGCTGAATGAGCGCCGTCATCACCTCGCCCAGCGTTTCAACGCCCAGGCTGAGCGGGGTCACATCCAGCAGCAGCACGTCGCGCACCTCGCCGCCCAGCACGCCGGCCTGGATGGCCGCGCCCACCGCCACCACCTCGTCGGGGTTGACGCTCTTGTTAGGCTCTTTGCCGGTCAGCTCGCGCACCATGTTTTGGATCATGGGCATGCGCGTCGCGCCGCCCACCAGCACGATTTCGTCCAGCTCGCGCGGGGTCAGCTTGGCGTCTGACATCGCTCGCTCGAACGGCCCCCGGCAGCGATCTGCCAGCGCCTTGCTCAGTTGTTCGAACTTGGCGCGTGTCACCTTGAGCAGCAAGTGCTTGGGGCCGGTGGCGTCGGCGGTGATAAAGGGCAGGTTGACCTCGGTTTCCATCATGGTTGAAAGCTCGATCTTGGCCTTTTCGGCGGCCTCTTTGAGCCTCTGCAAAGCCTGGCGGTCGTTGCGCAGGTCTACCCCGCTTTCACGCTTGAATTCTTCTACAATGTAATCGGTGAGCGCCTGGTCCCAGTCATCGCCGCCCAGGTGTGTATCGCCGCTGGTAGATTTCACCTCTACCACGCCTTCGCCCACTTCCAAGACGGAAATATCGAATGTGCCGCCGCCCAGGTCCCACACCAGGATGGTTTCGTCCTTTTTCTTGTCCAGCCCATAGGCCAGGGCCGAAGCGGTTGGCTCGTTGATGATGCGCAGCACTTCTAGCCCCGCAATTTGGCCGGCGTCTTTGGTGGCCTGGCGCTGGCTGTCGTTAAAGTAGGCTGGCACGGTGATGACGGCCTTGGTCACCGGTTCGCCCAGGTAGGCTTCGGCGTCCTTTTTGAGTTTTTGCAAGATCATTGCCGAAATTTCCTGCGGCGTGTAGTCTTTGTTTGTCTGCGGAATGTGCACGCGCGCGTCGCCGGATGGGCCTTGCACTACTTTGTAGGGCACGCGCTCGTTAGCTACCTGGCTATAGGGGCGGCCCATAAAGCGCTTGATTGAAAAAACAGTGTTTTCCGGGTTTACCACAGCCTGGCGGCGGGCCGTTTGGCCCACTATGCGCTCGCCGTTCTTGTTGAACGCCACCACTGACGGCAACAAGCGGCTGCCTTCGGCGGTGGGAATGACCACCGGCTCGCCGCCTTCCAATACCGCCACGACGCTGTTGGTTGTTCCCAAATCAATTCCTAGAATTTTACTCATTTTCATTGCTCCTTCGTTCTACTTTAATACTTGCCGATTCGTAAATCCAACCCGAGTGGGTGGTCAGTCGCGCCACCTGTTCGCGCCGCACAACAATCGAGACCCGGTCGCTGGGCATGGGCAGGTGATCGTAATCGCACTCGCACGGCCCGCCTGCCGCGCAGCCCAGGCAGCAATAGGCCTTGCCGTCAACCACGGTGGGCTGCCAGCGAATAGGAATGTTGCAACTGGCGCAAGTCAGATGTTTAGAGTTTTGAATCGGCATAATTTTCGGCATACTTTTGCATCCTGCTATGCTAGTAGTATAGGACAAGAGTATTAGAGCAGCGTTAGAAAAAGATAAGAGATGTGTAAGCAAATCAAGACGCTGTCGGGGCGGTTCGCGTTGTTGTTGGGGCGATTCGCGAATCGCCCTTACGCGAATCTCACCGACAGAGAGGCGCGGCGCGCGCTTTTTCTTTTGGTCACACCAACACAGGGTCGCTTGACGCGCCCAGGCTTGTTGCGTATACTGGGCACATGTCAGGCTTGCTCGGAGTTGCGCTGGTCTATATCGCCCTGGCGGCGATTGTCTGTGTGATTTTACTTGCGCCATTTGTTGTTATTGGCCTTGTGCTTGTGGTCTTGGGTAGATTGCTTGGCATTTCCTATGACGGCCAGCGCTTTACACGGCGATAAGAGAGAAGATTGAATACCCCCTATTGGCCGACCCCGCCGACGTAGCCCGCCACGACAAGCTGGTATCGCTGGTTGAGCGCATGCTGGCCCTCCACAAGCAAAAGCAAGCGGCCACCAGCGAAGCGGCGCGGGCCACGTCACCGACGAGGCGATTGACGCTTTGGTGTGCGAGCTATACGGCTTGACAGACGAGGAAATCAAGCTGGTAGAGGGAGCGTAAGGGCGATTCGTGTTGTCGGGGCGGTTCGCGAACCGCCC
>JBGSMF010000380.1:0-11015 GCA_041740315.1 Thermoflexales bacterium | reverse complement strand
CCAAACCACACCACATCCGGGCGCACCAGGCCGCCGCAGCGAGGGCAGCGCGGGGGCAGTTCGCCCGTGTCTACCCATTCTTCTAACGGCGTATCTTCTTGAAAGCACTTGAAGTGAGCCAGGTTGCCGTGCAGCTCAATCACTGCCTGGCTGCCCGCCCGCTGATGAAGGCCATCCACGTTCTGGGTTATCAGCGTAAAATTTGGGACGCGCTGCTCCAGCTCAACCAGCGCCAGGTGGCCGGGGTTGGGCGAGGCATTGGCCACCAGCTCGCGCCGCCAGGCATACCAGTCCCACACCAACTGGGGGTTGCGTTGAAAGGCCGCTGGTGTTGCCAGGTCTTGCGGGTCGTACTGCGCCCACAGCCCCGTCTGCGCAGCGCGAAAAGTGGGCACGCCGCTTTCGGCAGAAATGCCCGCGCCGGTGAGAACGGCCACATAGCGCGCTGTCTGCAGAGCCTCTATCAAGGCAGTAGGAAACTGGAAGGCAGTAGGAAACTGGAAGGCAGCAGGAAACTGGAAGGCAGCAGGAAACTGGGATGATGTATTGATCTTGCGCTCCTCTTTTTTGCCATAAATCACAAATGTGCAGAGTATGATTGATTAGGCACACGAGCATATCGTAGCTGGGGTAGCGACTTTGCGTGCACCCATCACGACTAAAGTCGTGACTACGAGCCGAATTCTACAGAGCCCATTATACCATTGCCGGCCCGGCTGCAAAACGGCGACCTACCCTCCCGCAGGCTGGCAAGCTTGCAAGCCCAGTAACCTGCGGGAGGATGGTGGTTCGATTAAACAAAAAGGAGCGCACTTGCGCTCCTTTCTCATCTATCCTGGCATTTACTGAACGACATAGGGATGCCGTTCTACAAATGTTGAGATAATAGACATTATCGTGAATAATCTTTTTGCCACGAACACCTGCACTGCGCGCAGGCGCAGGTTTCACGAATTGACACCAATTTCGACACTGCAGCATCCTCGCCGATGGCGCACCCTTCGACTACGCTGCGCTCCGCTCAGGGTGCTTTGCCGCGTCGGTGGGCTTGCTACAGCCTCCCAATTTCTCAATATATTCGGGAACAGTCGTGGCTAATTTCCGATAAACTCTCTCTTATTGTCTAGCTTGAGCCGAGGAAATTTCCTGTTCTGTTTCGTCTTGCTCTTCGTGCCCATTATCCGAATGGCCATTGCGCCCAAACAACCCACCAGGCAGCCAGCGCGCCAGCGGGTTGCGCCTGGAATATTTCTTGCGGCGGCGGTCGCCATCTGAAGAATAGTAATAGTAATAATAATAGTAATAGCCCCCCGTTCGAGAGGACAGGCGATTCAGTGCAACGCCCGGCAAATACGCTCCGACTGCCGCCAGGGCTTCTTTGGCGCGGTTGGCCATGGCGCGGCGCGTGCCGCCAGAATCCACCACCAGCAGCGTGCCATCCAGGCGAGTGGCCAAAATGGTGGCGTCGGCCACAGCCAGGACGGGGGGACTATCAAAAATCACCACGTCGGCTTCTTGTTGCAGCGTCTCGATCAGTTCACCCATGCGCTTGGAGCCTAACAGTTCAGAGGGATTGGGAGGGATGGGGCCGCATGGCAAGACCAACAGATTTTCCACCGGAGTGGGGCACAACATGTCTTGGGTGTGAATTTCGCCATTGAGCAGCAAAGTCGTCAGGCCCTTGCCGTTGCCCACCTCAAAGACATGGTGCTGAACGGGCCGCCGCATATCGGCGTCTACCAAAATCACGCGCTTGCCCGATTGCGCCATCACGGCGGCCAGGTTGGCGGCCGTCACGCTCTTGCCTTCCACCGGATTGGGGCTGGTGACCATGAGCGTGCGCATCGGGCGGTCTACCGCGCTGAACTGGAGATTGGTGCGCAGCACGCGGTAGGCCTCGGCAATGGGTGAGCGTGGATGAAGGGCCGCGACGAGCTTGTGAGGATAGTCTACGCCCTCAATGCGAGCAATGCCGCCCAAGGTGGCCAGGCCAAGCACATCGCGCACGTCATCGGGCGTCTTGATGGTATCGTCAATGTATTCAAGCAGAAAGGCCGCGCCCACCGCCAACATCAACCCGATGGCAGCCGCCAGCATCACATTATTGCGGGTGTTCGGGCCGGTGGGATAGGCCGGCCGGGCCGGCTCGACCACACTGAGAAAGTTGGGTGTGCCCTGCTGCAAGGTTGTAAGAAGTTGAGCATAGGTTGCCTGCCAGGTAGAGATTTGCATCTGGAGCGCCGTCTGGCGGCTGCGCGCGTCTTGAATTTGGCGCGCGCTGTTGGCCTTGGCAATGGTGTCATCCAGTTGGCGCATCTCGTCCTGGCTCTTTGTGATCTTGGCCTTGAGGTCTTCGATCTGGGTCTGGGTGAATTGGCGCTCGGCCTCTTTTTGGGGATCGCTGGCGGCCGGGGTTTGCAAAATCAACTGGGTGGCCACTTGATCGGCCAGAATGCGGGCGCGCTCTGCATCCGAGTCAATGACGGTGATTTCCAACAATTGCGAGTTGGGGATGGCGCGAGTAGAGACCATGCCTTGCAGCGCCGTCCAGTGCCACGAGAGGCCCAATGAATCCAGCACGCCCTGAAGCACCGGCTCGCGCCGGGCCAGGTCGGCATAGTTTTGGGCCAGCACCTGGCCGGTGTAAAATTCGGAATAGTTGGGATTGGGGTCTTGGAGCGCCTGGCCAACCATCAGCGTCGCGCGCGAAATATAGCTCGTTGGCACAGCGCGCGTGCCCAGATAGCTGGAAACACTGGCTACCAGCACACTGGCAACAATCAACCACCACCATTTAAGCAATACAGTTACATAATGCCGCAGTTCCATTTCATCCTCGTCGGGGGGACCCGAGTAATTTCATGATAACACATTCCAGCGAAAATTCAAAAAGTTGGTTTATACATACATCAGGTTGGGATCGTCGCGAATATAGGCCAATTGCTGCCCCAGAAACTGCAAGGGTGCCAGCCCGTGCCAACGCCTCAAAAGGTGATAAGCCGGCGAGGTAAGCAGCCGGCAAGCGTCCACCGTCTCTCGCCAACCGGGCTGGCGAATGCGAGTCACCACAGCGGGATCGGGTAAAAGACCCCAGTCCCACGCTGCGCACAAGCGCGCCAAAAAATCCACCCGCGCCGCCAGACTCTGCAATGCTGTGGGGGGTTCAGCATCGGGATAGAGTGCGCCATCAATCCACTGGCTCTCGAATGCGGGGTTAGAGGGCATCCAAAAGCTCTCCTGTGAACCAGGCTCGCACTTGTTCAGCTTCGGCTCGTTGGCGGAGATCGGCAATCTGCTCCAAGGGACGGTGCTGAGCAATGCGCTCCAGGTGTGTCTCGATAGCCAGCCGGGCTCGAGCGCCATCGGTGTCGCTGCCGGCCAATCGCTGCCGCCGCCGCCACAGGTCCCAACATTGGCCTGGCGTCACCAGGCCATGAAGGCACAAAGCATAAATATCACGGAAATCCCTGGGAGCGCCACGCTCGACCAACGCCACCATCTTGCTCGCGACCAGGTCCGAAAAACTATCAAGGAGCACACCAGTCCAGGGCGACAGAACAGATGGCTCCAGTTGAGCAGAGCGGCGCGCAATTTGAAAACTGAACACAACCTGATCGTTGCGCACCAGCTCCACGCTGGTCACATCTCCCCAAGCGCGCAGCTTGACCGGGCCAAAAGGCTGGAGAGCTGCTTTAATCACATCAATCACGCGGCGCTGATCTTGGGCTGTGGCAGAAGCTTCCCACCAGGCATCTATATCATGCGTGGGACGATAATCAAGATAATGTAGCAGGCCCAACGCGCCGCCCAGCGAAAGCTTGGTTCCCAGTCCATGATCTACCAGCGCCTGCAGGCAAGCCTCAGCACAAGCCGGCAGGTGCGCTGGACGACACGGCAGCCTCTCATCATCAACTTTCACGTTGCCGCTCCTTGTTCTGCTGTCGGTTCAATAACCATATTACGCAATGGAGCAAAACTTGCTATGGGGCAATTGGCCCCCCCGCTGCGCCCCTGTGGGGCTTGCAGGGGGGAGGTATTTAGCAACTTTTGCGGTATTGCCATATTACCATTGTAGCATATTTAGGCAAGTTCCAGCCAAAAGATATTTTAAACAGTCCGGCGCCACACCCTATGAGCAGCCTTTCGCCCGTGGGCTGCCAGCTCTGCCACAGCCAACGCGGCAAAGGGCAATGCCACGGCGTCCACCGGAAAGCGATAGCGCGGCATGGCCCAGGTGAAAATGTGAAGCAGTGAATAAAAGACCATAAACAACAAGACCAATGCCAGCGGCGTGATGGAAAAGCGCGCCCACCCCGCCACGCGGCCTGGCCCGGCGCGGCGGAGCGCCAGCCACAGCCCGTACAGCATAAAGGGCAAAAACAACCCAAAGGAACCGACTCGGCCAATATTGTGCAACAGGGTCGTATCGGGCGTGGGCCAAAATTCAAAATAATCTTGCACCCGGCTGAGCGAAAGCAGGGCGTAACGCCCCGGCTCTTGCAGCACAAAACCGATGCCGCGCCGCATCAGCTCGCGGTCCATCTGCGCTTCGTTCAAGCCGCGCAATTCATCCGGCAAGGGCGCGGCGGCAAACTCTTGAAAATCGGTCCCGTGCATGGGGTGCTGGGCCGAGTACATTGCATAACCGGCATTCGAGTTGAGCAGCAAGAACTCGTCATAAACCACATAGTTGCGGAGGGTAAAGGGGAGGATAAAGAGGGTTAAGGTGAGGATTGAGGTTAAGGTTGAGGTTAAGGTTAAGGAGGGGGTTGAGGTTGAGGAGGAGGTTGAGGGGGTGAGGTTCTTTTCCGCCCGGCGCAGGCGAGCGGTCTGCCAGCCGGTCCACAACAGCCAGGCAAGCAACACTGCTGCCCACGGCAAGACCGATTGGCGCAAGAGGGTGGCAAGTCCCAGGCTGACGCCCAGCATCACGCCATTGCGCGCGCCAGGCCGCTGGGCCAAGATGAGCGCGCGCTCGAACGACCACAACAAGACGACGATGTAAAAAGTTTCTGTCATCAGTGTGGCGGCATAGAGGATGAAATAAGCATAGATGGCTGCCAGGGCGGCCGATAGCAGCGCCAGACGTTCAAGCTCTTTCTCTTGCATCTGCATAGAAGAAAAGAGGCGGCGCGCCAGGCGATAGACGATCCAGGGCAGCAAGAGGCCGCCCAAGACAGCGCCCGCCAGCCTGGCCACCAGTGGATGCGCGCCAAAAAGCGCATAGATGGCAGCCACAAACACAGAGTAGAGAAAAGACCAATGTGAAGTTGGCGTATCGGGCGGGGTGAAGGGATAAAACGCCCGGTCAAAACTAAAACCGTGCCCAGTGATCAAACGACTGCCCAAAGCATGGTAAGAGCGTTGATCAGTCAACAGTTGCGGCGCATCTACCACATCACCCAGGTAAAAAGCCACGCCCACGCGCAGCAAGACCGACAATATTAATATGACTATGAGCAGTTTATTCGACAAGAGATTGTTGCTATGGGTGACCATTGAGGATGAGGGGCAAATAAGCCCAAATGGGTTTGGCGGTGGCATATCTCAGATCGCGGTAACCACCGTCGTAATAACTGATGTGAGGATTACCGTAGCGATCCAAAGCAAGAGATGTAAATGTTCCTACATGCCAGCCTGTTTGGACATAAACGGTGGCCCATGTATCGCTCACCGGGTAGGCATACTTGAGGCCGCCACTGCTTTCATCATAGTAGCTGATGTGAGGGGTGTTATTTTCATTCAGGGCCAGTGAAGTATATGAGCCAATGTTGCCCACACTATCAACAATCTGTGTGAGCCATTGGCTACCAGTCCAGCGGGCATATCTGAGGTCGCCGTGGGTAGCATCATAATAGCTGATGTGAGGGGTGTCATCACTATCTAAAGCCAGAGAAGTGAAAGAGCCCACATTGCCCGAGCCGTCTACGGTTTGCGTAAGCCATTGGCTGCCGGTCCAGCGCGCATACAAAAGATCGTTGCTGGTATTGTCATAGTAACTGATGTGAGGATAGCCATCGCCATCCAGAGCCAGAGAAGAAAAACTCCCCACATCCCCAGCGCTATCTACAGTCTGTGTAAGCCATTGACTTCCAGCCCAGTACGCATACCGAAGATCACCCTGGCTAGCATCATAGTAGCTGATGCAAGGAGTGTTCTCACCATCAAAAGCAAGCGAGCTATACGCGCCAACATTGCCAACGCTGTCCACAGTGAGAGTAATCCAGCCACTCTCTGTCTGATGAGCATATCTAAGGTCACCCTGACTGGCATCATAGTAACTAATGTGGGGAGCATTACCCCTATCCAAGGCCAGAGAGGTGTACCTGCCCACATCCCCACCGCTATCTATCACCTGGGTGCTCCAGCCAGCATTGCTATGCCAGGCGTACCTGAGATCGCCCGCAATGCTATCATAGTAGCTGATGAAAGGGTTGCCCACACTATCCAATGCTGTAGAGGTGTGCTGCCCGACCTGTGCCGCAGTGGCAACCGTCTGTTTCTCCCAGGCGTCACCTGCCCAATGGGCATACTGGAGAACACAATCGCCCAACCTGGAGTAAATGATGTGAGGGCTTGCGCCATTATCCAACTCGAGTGAAGTGTGCCAGACATTGCTATCAAACGATTGGGTTACCCAGGCCGTGCCCGACCAATAAGCATACCTGGCATTGCCATCAGCAGAATAACTGATGTGTGGGTTGCCTGCCATATCCACTGCTATGGAAGTAGCGCCCAACCACCATGCTGAAGTATCTATTATTTTAATTTCCCAACCGCTACCTGTCCAGTGAGTATATTTGATTTGGCTGTGGACTGCATCGCGGTAAACGATATGCGGGGCACAATCGCCATCTACGGCGAGTGAATTGTACTCACCAAGCCAAGTTGCACTGTCAACCGTTTGAATACTCCACACACCACCTATTCTATGCGCATATCTAAGCTGTGCGCCATCGCTACCATGCAGGTAAAAATAACTGATATGGGGTACATCACCGAGATCTAGAACTAGAGAAACAGCCATTTCAGTATAACCAGAATTGTCTACCGCCTGAATCTGCCACACGCTGCCTGTCCAGGATGCAAGCTTGAGGATGCCATACTTGTTGTAAGCAATGTGTGGGTTGCCTGTTTGGTCCAGGTCCATAGAGATGCCGGTGTAATTGATGTCTTGTCGAGGCGCACTGTCTACCGTTCGAGTCAGCCAAGTGCCTGGTGCTTTCCAGGCATATATCAGGCTAGTGCCTGTGCTATCCAGATAGGCGATGTGGGGGATATTGCTGTCATCGAGCGCCAATGAAGGCGGAGGTTGATGGTTGCCGTAAACTAGCGCAGTCCCCTCATCTATCGCCTCGGTCTGCCAGGCCGCGCCATCATACCAGGCATAGCACACATAGTCGCCAACGTAGGCAACGTGAGGATAGCCGTTAGAATCAAGCTGGAGGCTTTTGCTTCCAATCCCAAAAACATCTATAGGGCAGTCTGCACATAGACTAGTCCAGGCCAATGTCCTGCTTGGCTTTGCTACTTGTCGGGGAGCAGGCACACCGGGATTAATCTGCGCAAAACCTTGCCGCACCAACAAGAGTGGCAATAACAATACAGCAACCTGACCAAGCAGCCGTGGTAACTGCTCACCCTCCCGCAGGTTTGAACGCTTTTTAGCAAGCGCGCACGTTTTCATTGGTTCCGCAAACCCCAAGGTTGCCAATTGTAACCTGCGGGAGGGTAAGCTGAGCAGCTACCAGCCGCGTCATAATGGGCGCTGCAGCAAGGCCTGGGCGATGCGCTCTGCCGCGTGACCATCACCATAAGGATTGACAGGCCGGGCCATCCTGGCATACTCCTGGGGGTCATCCAAAAGACGGAATGTCTCGTTGACGATGCGGTCTGTTTGTGTCCCCACTACTTTGGCCACACCAGCCTCAACTGCTTCGGGGCGCTCTGTGAGCTCTCGCAGCACCAATACCGGCACGCCCAAGCTAGGCGCTTCTTCCTGAATTCCTCCCGAGTCCGTAAGAACAAGCGTGCTGCGTTTCATGAGATGCGCCATAGTCGCGTAATCGGCAGGAGGAATTAGGGTAATGTTTGGGATTTGCGCAAGAAGGCGGTGTGCTGGCTCTTGAACATTCGGGTTGGGATGCACAGGATAAACCAATTGCACCTGTCCCTCACCCCGCTGCGCAATTTGGCGCAGGGCCTGGCAAATTTGCTCTAGTGGGCGGCCAAAGCTTTCGCGGCGATGGGCTGTGACAAGAATTAGCTTGGAAGTTGGAGACGTGGGCCGGGTAACTTGGGAGCCAGGCGTTGAACCAGTCCCAATCCCCAGTTTTTCAAAGATAGCCATTGCTTCAGATGTGGGCGGCCGCGCCGTCACCCACAGCAATGCATCTACTACCGTGTTGCCCGTAATACGAATAACCTGTTCGGCAATTCCCTCGCGCAAGAGGCTCTGCCGCGCCCGCTCGGTGGGCGCAAAGCAGAGGTCGCTCAAATGGTCGGCAACCAAACGGTTCATTTCCTCTGGGAAGGGATTCCACTTGTCGCCAGTGCGCAGGCCGGCTTCTACATGGCCGATACGAATGCGCAAATGATGCGCGGCGATAGCAGCCGCCATGACAGTGGTGGTATCTCCCTGCACCAATATCCAATCGGGCCGCTCGGCCTGCAAGACCGGTTCTAATCGCTCTAAAACACGCGCAGCCACTTGAGATGGAGTTTGCCCCGGCTGCATGAGGTTGAGGTCTATATCCGGCACAATCTCAAACAAGCCAAGCACCTGGTCCAGCATATCTCGATGCTGGGCGGTGGCGCAAACACGCGCAGTGAACACTTCTGGCCGCGCCCGCAACGCGCACACAACCGGGGCCATTTTGATAGCTTCGGGGCGCGTGCCAAAGACGCAGACCACCTTTATTTCAGACACTATTCCCCCTGAACCATAGCATATATTTTGTCCCAAGCAGAATAGACCCGGCGCCAATCATACTTTTCTTCCACCCATCTGCGCCCATTCTGGCGCAAGGATTGATTCAAGCCAGGCTCGCTCAACAGGCGCGCCGTAGCTTGCGCAAACGCCTCGGCAGAATCGGCAAGCAAGATATTTTCCCCTGCCCGCAAAGCAATGCCTTCGGCCCCAATGCTGGTTGACACGATGGGCAAGCCCCAACACCAGGCATCCAATATCTTGACCCGCATGCCGCCGCCGGCGTGCAAAGGCACAATAAAAACAGCCGTCTCGGCCAGAATTCTGCCAAGGTCTTGCACATAGCCCATGACCTCGATACCGCCTTGTCCGTGCAGTCGAGAAATTTGTGGAGGGGGATTCTTGCCCACCACCGTAAAACGCGCTTGTGGAAACCGCGCGTAAATTTGCGGCCACACCTCTCGCGCAAACCACACCACACCCTCGGCATTGGGGGGCCAAAACATCAAACCCACCGCCGTGACTCGATAGGGATTTGCAACTGGGGCAATGGGCGGCTTGTCAGCCGGATCCACACAGATTGGAATGGTGCTAAATCCGTTATTTGAAATCTTGAATCTTGAATCTAAAATTTTGGATTCTATCGCTTGCCGGTCTTGGTCTGTCACAAACACAACACTATCAAAGCAGGCGCACAGGCCGGCCTCGTAGCGAGCCAGTGCCTTGGTTTCTCGCCGCATGGCCAGGCGACGGATTGGGTTTGGCTCGTTGTCTGCCAGGCGTTGGGTTACCAGGCACATTGCGTTGTGCAAATCCAAAATCCGCCTGGGGCCTTGGCCCAACAGCCCATACTGCGCCATCGAAACCTGGTCGGCGTGGATAAAATCAAAGTGTTCATTTGCCAGCAGTCGTTCTATGGCGGCCTGCATCGCCGCGATCTCGTCGCGCGCGATGACAATAGGCTGACTGGTCAATAATCCCTTGATCACGGCCCGCGCATCCTGCCACCTGGAGCGGCTCATGGGCACAGTATGAACCGAGGCCAAGCCCTCGAGATGCGCAATATATTCGGGGCGGTCGTCGGCGCGCACAAACGAAACCAAAGTTAGCTGGTGTTTTTGGCAGAGGTAACGCAGCACATAATACTGCCGCACCTTGGCCCCGGTGTTGAGCGGGTATGGCAAGACCTGGGTGAGATAGAGAACACGCGCCATGCGAAGCTATCGGCCCCTGAACCCCAGCATCACCGGGATGGTTTGGAGCGAAATGATGAGATCGAGATAAAGGCTGGCGTGTCGCACGTAATACAAATCGTATTCCAGCTTGATCTTGGCGTCTTTTTCCGAGCTGCCGTAGCGATAGCGAACCTGGGCCCAGCCGGTGAGGCCGGGCCGCACGGCGTGGCGCGCGCGATAAAAGGGTATGGTTTGGGCCAGCGTTTCCACAAATTCGGGCCGCTCTGGCCGCGGGCCGATGAGGCTCATTTCTCCACGCAGCATGTTGATAACCTGGGGCAATTCATCCAGCCGGCTCTGGCGCAAAAAGCGGCCCAAGGGCGTTACGCGGCTATCGCCGGCCTGCGCCCAGACCGCGCCGGTGTCTTGTTCGGCATTGGGCACCATGGAACGAAACTTGATCACCTCAAAACACTGCCCCCCCTGCCCCACTCGCCGCTGGCGGTAAAAGAGCGGGCCGGGCGAAAGCAGCGCGTTGCCCAGGGCGATGAACGGCGCCAGGGCAGCCAAAACCACCAGCCCCACCAGCGCCACCGCCATATCAAAGAGGCGCTTGGCAAACTTGTACAGCCGCTCGCCGGGCGTATCTTCCATAGGCACCACCATGTGCAGATCGCGCCCTACGTGCTCCACCGGCACGCGCCCCAACAATCGCTCGTACAAGACCGACATTGTAATGACCTGCAGTCCCAGCTCGCGGCAGCGCAACAGCGCGTCAAATAGCTCATCATCAATGGCGTGGTGGTGTGTAATAGCCAGAATGATTTCATCTATGCGCATAGTTTGTGCCAGCTCCAACAAGTCGTGACGGTTGCCCAGGATAGGGATATTTTCCACGCAATTGCCAAGCT
>JBGSMF010000379.1:0-2903 GCA_041740315.1 Thermoflexales bacterium | reverse complement strand
CCAGCTTGCGCAGATCGGCCAGGTCGCGCAATGTGCCGCGCCGCCGCTCGCGCAAAATGCTATCGGCTGTCTTGAGGCCAATCCCCGGTATACGCAGCAATTGAGCGCGCTCGGCCGTGTTGACCTCGATGGGCGCATGCGCCAGGTGGAGGCGCGCCCAGGCCAGCTTGGGGTCAATCGCCAGCGGCAAATTGCCCGCCGGGTCAAACGCCAACTCGTCAAAACCAAAGCCATACTGGCGCAACAAAAAATCGCTTTGGTACAGGCGATGGGCGCGCAGCGGATTGCCCGGCGAGTGGTCTTGCAGGGGGGTGTTGAGAACCGGCTGGAAGGTAGAAAAATACACCCTGGCCAGGCCCACTTGGCTAATCAGGCGCGAGGCGGTCAACAGCAGTTCGCGGTCAGTCTCGTCTACCCCGCCCACCACAAACTGCGTGGTCAGGCTGGGTCCGCCGCCAAGCAGGCGGCGCAGGCGGGCCGCTTCGCGCAGCGGCCGCTCTAGCTCTTCAATAAAGGTCTTGTGCGGCGCCAATTGGGCCAGCCGCTCGCTGTTGGGCGCTTCCAGGTTGATTGAAACGCGGTTAGCCAATTGCATCGCTCGCTCAATCTGGTCGGTCTCTGCGCCTGGCATCAACTTGAGGTGAAGGTAACCGCGAAAATTGTATTTGCGGCGCAGCAGTTCGGCGGCGGCAATCAGCCGGTCTTGGGTGCGCGCGCCGCCCCCGGTGATGCCGCTGCTGAGAAACGCGCCTTCGGCAATGCCGCGCCGAGACATTTCTTCAAAAGCGCGCGCAAACTCGTCGGGAGAAAAGGCCATGCGCTGGCAATCGCGCCCGGCGCGACAGCCGCAGTAATAACAATCGCGCTCGCACACGCTAGAGAGCAAGGTTTTGAGCAGCGCAATCTGCTTGCCGCCGGGCATGAGGGCATGGTGAATGTAGGGTGTCACCAAGCGCCGGGCCGGCGCAAACGCTTGGCCCACCGGATTGATCTCCTCGGCCGGCTCCACATCCATCATCTGCTCGGCCAAGACGAGCTTTTGCTCAATGTCCATAGTTGCTCAAACCACCTCACTCATCCCCACTCTTGTGGGAGGGGTTAGGAGAGGCTAGACTGATCTTTGGTCATTCGCCAAGTGGCATTCACTACTACTACACACCACAAACCAGGCACAAGCACCCAAATCAATGGATGGATAAATGTCAAGGCCAGCAAGCCTGCCCCCAACACCATCAATGCCAGCGTTCGCCATATTGATTTTACAACCAGCGCCATTGCCCATTGCACCGTCCTTTTGAACGGGGTCTCGTACAGCGCCAAAAGCGGCAACAGGTAAATGTGCAAAATAGCCAGCGTCAAGCTAATGCCAATTTGAAGCACCCAAGCCGGCACCATCTCCTGGCGTTCTGGAAAATCACTGACCAGTTTCGCCGTGAACAGAATCAAGGCCCCAAAGATGACCAATGGCAAAGCCAAGGCCACACTGCGCCAGTACAAACGCACAGTCCCACGCGCCGCGTCTCCCAGCCGGTTAAAGCCGCCTTGGGCGGCCTTGCCGCTGGCTACCATCAGCCCAGTCATCAGCGGGCCGACAGTAAAAATAGCCACCAGCAGTTCCAGCGGCGCAAAAAAGATCCCGGCCATTGTCCTCAGTATAGATATCAGCCACATGAAGAATGACCACACCAGCAAGGTAAAATAGCCCTCCCACAAATCTTCAGCCACCTTGCGCCAAAACGGCAATTCGGGCAGAGGGCGATCGTCTTCTGGCGACCAGCCAGTATATGGATGACTCATAGGCGCGAATACTCCTTTAGCCGCAATCGCTGCCGCAAATCACGGTATCTTGTTCACAACTAACGCATTCAAACTGAATCGTCGTGTGCTCTATTCCAAAGCCGGCCCGCAAACGCTGCTTGAGTTCGCCCATCACAGCTTGAGCCTGGCCCAGGCTTTGATCAGCAATGATAACATGAGCGCTCAATGCTACGTGCCCAGAACACAGGCTCCACACATGTAGGTCGTGCAGGTCAACTACGCCAGGAGCGCCGGTCATCGATCGAGCTACATCGGCCAGATTGAACCCATCGGGCGTGCCTTCGATGAGAATGTGCAGCGAGGCCCTGGTCACCCGCCAAGAGCTGGCAATAATCAGCAAGCCAATCAACACGCTGACGATGGGGTCTACCACCATCCAGCCGGTGCGCCAGATGATGATGGCCGCAACAATCACGCCAAACGACGATACCGCATCGCCCACCACATGCAAGAAAGCGCTGTGCACATTAATGTCCTCTTGCGCATGCTCGTGATTGTGGCCGCGCAGCACAAAAGCCACCACCAGGTTGACCACCAACCCAATGGTGGCAATGATTAACAACTCGATACTCTTGACCGGCTCTGGCTCTAGAAAGCGGCGGTAAGCCTCTACAAAAATGCCAAGGGCCACCCCCGCCAGTGTCACCCCATTGGCCAACGCCGCCAGCACTTCCAGGCGATGAAAGCCATAGGTATGCCGGTCATCTGGCGGCAACGCTGAGAGACGCAGCGCAATATAGCTCAACCCCAGCGCAAAAATGTCCATAAAGACATGGGCCGCATCCGAAAGCAGCGCCAGGCTGCCTGTCCACAACCCGCCAATGACCTCGGCCAGCAAAATGGCCGTCGTCAGCGCCAGTGAAATGATAAAACGCTTTTCAATTGCCTTGTTTGCATGTTCCGGCATCGTGTTCTCTCGTTAAAAAAACCCTACCCATGCTACCCTCTACTTTCGGCTAAGTTGAGTTTGTCCCAACTTGGGTATAAACTGGCCGAGTTCTCAATTTCAAGCCGGAGGACTCGATCCAATGAGCCAGCCTGTTTCCGAGATGATGACAATGTTGTGTGATGTCGTACATACCTTA
>JBGSMF010000378.1:0-4031 GCA_041740315.1 Thermoflexales bacterium | reverse complement strand
GCTGGGGCCGCGTGCAGGCCATCTGGCGCTGGCGCTGGTACTTTCCAGACATTGAGTATTGGCACTTTCACAAAATGGACGGCCTGACGTGGTGGGAGGCCATGGAACAGATTTATCTGACCAAGGCCATCATAGATTCCTATGGGCCATATCCGGGGAGAGATAATTAGGCGGGTCGGCTGCGCCGACCCGAAGCAGTTTCGGGCTTTGCCCGAAACTGCAAAGTTCAAAATTCCTGACTTTATATTTCAGATTGCGCGCGAGCTTGTGGGCAGAAAAAAAAAGCTCTGACCAGGTACCCCCTTGGCCAGAGTTTTTTTGCAAAACAGTGGAAACTTATTGCTGCAACAAGCCGGTCAGACCCTTTACCACCGAGCCTTCGCCGCTTGATTGGCCGCCAATTGAAGGCGCCGCGGCAATAATGCGGTCGGCCAACCGAGAAAAGGGCAGCGATTGCAGCCAGACCCGGCCCGTGCCGTGCAGCGTCGCCAGGAACAGCCCCTCGCCGCCAAAGACCATTGACTTGAGATTGCCGGCGCGCTCGATGTTGTAATCGATCTGTGTTTCAAAGGCAACAATGCAGCCCGTATCTACCAGGATTTTTTCGTTGTTGAGCTGCTTTTCAATAATCGTGCCGCCAGCGTGGATAAAGACCATGCCATCGCCGCGCAGCTTTTGCAAGATAAAGCCCTCGCCGCCAAACAGTCCCGCGCCCAGCCGCTTGTTAAAGGCAATGCTGATCTCGGTGCCCAGCGCCGCGCACAGGAAGGAATCCTTTTGGCACAGCAACTCGCCCTGGGTCGAATCCAGGTCAATGGCAATAATCTTGCCCGGATACGGCGCGCCAAAGGCCACACTTTTCTTGCCTTGCCCTCTATTGGTAAAGTGCGTCATGAACAGCGATTCGCCGGTGATGGCCCGCTTGCCCACGCTGACAATCTTGTCAAAAAAGCCTGCCTGCGGCTTGGAGCCATCGCCCAGCTTGGTTTCAAACGTCATGCCGTCTAGCATGTACATCATCGCCCCGGCTTCGGCAATCACAGTCTCGCCAGGATCCAGATCGATCTCGACAAATTGGAGATCATCACCAAAAACCTTGTAATCAATCTCGTGGCTCTTCATTCGACTCTCCTTTCAATCCGCCAACGTATTCCTATACGTTGGCTGTTTTGTTTTTGACGCCAATGTACCCTTGGCAATATTATTTTTGGTAGGATTTATTATATCACATTGCGGCATGCTAGGGTTGTTCTACCATCTGTGGGCAGCCAGCCTGGTCGTAACGATATACATAGACGGGCGCAAATTGCGCAGGGGCGGTTTTTGCAAGCGCAGTTTGCAATTCACTGGCAATCCTCTGGCGCGAAGGCAAGCCATTCAATTGAATATCACGCCTGGTTGCCTCCAAGAGCATTTGCGCCGCCTGAAAAGTAGCCCAAGCATACGGGCCTGGCGGCGATCCACCCGATACCGCCTCATAGCTGGCAATGAATTGCTCGGCCCCTGCCACATCTTGCGGCCAGGGCGCGCCAGTGACAAATACTGTCCCTTCGGCCTGCAAGCCGGCAATCTTGGCAAAATCGGCCAGGCCCAAGTCTGGCCCGCCAGCCAACACACCATGCTCGCTTTTTACGATTTCAGCGGCAAAGATGGCATCCACACCCAGCCTCGCCACAGCGCCCGCCGGCCGGGCGGCATCTTGCAGCGCGCCATTCAGTTGCGCCATGCTTGGGCCAAGGTAAACCGATGTGGCCGATGCAGATTCGCCGGCGGGGACATTGGCCGGGACAAGCAACGGCAATCCTTCTTGGGCATACACTGCGCTGGCCGCCTGGGTGGTATCGGCGCGCAAGTGGCCAATCACTCCCACCACCGCCGGGTCGAGCGCCAGCATGCGCGCTTGCTTTACCGCCGCCGCCGGGTCGCCGCCATCATCAAGCGCAATCAACTCGACCCGCCAGCCCCCCGCCCCACCCTGGGCGTTCGCCTGGCGCACGGCTAATCGCGCGGCATAAATGGCGTCATAGCCAATGGGGCGATAGCGCCCCTCAAACGGGGCGACCAGGCCAAGCTTGAAGGTAGGAGATGTGCCAGGAAAAGCGCAAGCTGACAAGAGGACTGGAATGAGCAAGCAAAAAACTAGCAGCGTACCTGCTTTCCACTTTCTACTTGCCACTTGCTCGCTTGCCACTCGAACTATTGACATCCCTTGGCTGCATGCTCTTCCAATGTCGTGGAGAACATGTGCGTTCCATCGCCGCTGCACGAAGCTCGAAAGAAATAGTACGGGTTATCTTCTGGCTCAATAGCCGCTGCAAGCGACGATAGCCCCGAACTGCAAATGGGGCCGGGCGGCAAACCGGGGTATAGGTAGGTGTTATAAGGCGAATCTACCGCCCTGTAATCATCCTGGGTCAGTTCGCGGTTCCACCACGTGCCTTGCGCTTGCTGATAGCCCATTGCATACTGCACCGTCGGGTCGGCATCTAGCGCCATGCTCGCCTGTATACGGTTATAGTACACACCCGCAATCGAAGGGCGCTCGCCCGCCACCATCGCTTCGCGCTCGACAATCGAGGCCAAGATTACAGCCTCAAATAACGTGCGTTCCTGCGCTTTTAGCTGGTCGCGCATGGGCTGAGATACCTGACGGTCAAAGTTGGTCAGCATCCGTTCAATCACAGCCTGCGCCGTGGCATTCTCGTCAAAACGATAAGTATCTGGGAATAGGTAGCCTTCCAGTGTTGCGTTGGGGGGCAGTTCGGCCAAAAATGGAAACTGGGCGGCAAAGGTCTGGGGTGATTTTGCCAGCTTTAAAAACTCGTCGGCATTGATGGGCAACTGCTGGGCCACAATTTGCGCCACCTCTTCCAATCGCCGCCCCTCTGGCACGGTCAACGTCAATTCATCGCCGCGCCGGCCGCGTTGCAACGCCGCGGCAATTTCGGCCATGGTCATGGTCTTGTTCAACTCGAACATGCCGGCTTCTACGCTGCTATCCAGCCCATTGTAGCGCAGGTACAGCCGAAACAACTCGGCATCGCCAATCAGGCCTTGACGCTGCAAGTTGGTAGCCACCTGCCCCACCGATTCGCCAGGTTGAACAGTGAAGGTAATGGTGCGGCTGTCGCTGCCGGCCGGCTTGGCCAAATCGCCGGCGCGCCAGTTCAGATAGATCGAAATAAAGACATCCTCAAAGCGCGAGGGCGCGGCAATCTGCACCGAGCCGGGCTGCCCGCCCGCGCTAGATTGGCGGGCCGCAAACATCCACAGCGCACTGCCCAGGCCGCCGAAAAAGATGATCAGCGTAATCAAGAAGATAAAGGCCCGTAGCGTTGTTTTGCGTTTCTTGCTCAAATGAAACTCCTATTCTCCAGTTTCCACATAACCGTATCTGGCGCATCTTCCGCATCAGTGAGCAGCCTAGGGAGGCTGTTCTACCTGGAAACTGGAGTCTACTGGTTTGCATCCCGCTGGGTATCTAGATAATCTTGCAAAATCACCGCCGCCGCCGCCGCGTCAATCTGCCCCTTGTCGCCGCGCCGCCGCCGGCCGGCAGCCATCAAGCGTTCAGTTGCCTCGACGGTAGAATAGCGTTCGTCCCACAAGATAATGTCCACCGGCAACGCCGCCGCCAGTTGCTCGGCATAGTGTTTAACCAGCAAAGCTTGGGGGCCGGCTCCACCCGCCAGGCTGCGCGGATAGCCAACGACAAATTCATCTACCTTGTATTCACTCAACAAGCTAGTTAGCTCTTTGAGATCGTCTTCCAACGAGCCTCGAACGATGGTCTTGAGCGGGCGCGCCAGGGTGCGCGTTTCATCGCTGATAGCCACCCCTATCCGCCGCTCACCCACATCAAGCGCCAAGACTCTAGGCATCTTGTTTGCCTCATTCGTCCGAAATCAAGGGTATGAAAATCTCGGCTCTTTGGGATTTCGCGTGGTAGACCTAACCCCTCCCACTCCCTTCGGTCGCGGGACAGGCTGGCCCCCTTCCCTACGAGGGAAGGGGGAACACGCTCCCCTCTC
>JBGSMF010000377.1:0-33638 GCA_041740315.1 Thermoflexales bacterium | reverse complement strand
GGGGCACGGCATGCCGTGCCCCCACGGCCATTTGTGTTGTCTAGATCGGGCACTTCAGGCATCCAACGCTTTGGGGCCAGCATGTGGTCTGGCGATATTGGCTCTAACCTCAGCAGCCTGGCTGCGCACTTTAACGTGCAGATGCACATGTCGTTTTCGGGCGTGGATTATTTTGGGGCCGACATTGGCGGCTTTAGGCGCTCCGGGCTAGATGGCGACCTGGATGAGATGTACACCCAGTGGTTTGCCAACGGCATGCTCTTTGATATTCCAGGCCGCCCGCATACCGATAACACCTGCGATTGCTACGAGACCGCGCCAGACCGGGTGGGCGACCTGCGCAGCAACCTGGAAAATGTCCGCTTGAGATATAGCCTCATTCCCTATCTATATTCACTGGCGCATCGCGCGTATTTGTATGGCGAGCCGGTGGCGCCGCCGCTGGTGCTGTATTACCAAAGCGACCCGAATGTGCGGCAGATGGGCGACCAAAAATTGCTGGGGCGCGATTTGTTGGCAGCAACGGTCAGCGCGTATGGGCAAACCGAGCGCGACGTTTATTTGCCGGCCGGCATTTGGGTCAATTATTATACCAACGAGTGGGTGAACAGCGCAGGCGAGTGGATAAAGAGGGGCGTACCAACCTGGGTAGAGGGCGTGTTCAGGTTGCCCTTGTTTGCGCGGGCCGGGGCGATCATTCCGCAGATGCACGTTGACGAGCAGACGATGAACGCGCTGGGCAAACGGCTAGATGGCAGCACGCGCGATGAGCTGATTGTGCGCGTTTACGCCGATGCGCAGCCCACCAGCTTTACATTGTACGAAGACGACGGCGCAACGATGGCCTATCAGCAGGGGGCGGTGCGCACCACGTTGATTTCTCAGCAGCAGGTGGGCGATGTGGTCAAGGTGACGATTGACCCGGCCGCAGGCAGCTATGATGGCGCGCCGGCCAGCCGAGATAATGTGCTCTATCTGTTTGTGCGTGTTCCCACAGTGGAGATCAGCTTGAATGGCGCTAGCCTGGCCCAGCAGCCCGACCGGGCCGCCTTTGATGCCGCCGCGAGCGGCTGGTACGCCGCTGGCAATGGCCTGATTTTAGCCAAGTCTGGCCGATTGGATGTTAGCCAGCATAAAGTGTTCGAGGCGCGCCTGGGAAGGTAGGGGCACGGCAGTGGGGGCACGGCTTGCCGTGCCCCCACTGCTATTAAAAGTGTTGCCAAATTGCCACCCCAACTGGCATAGAGGGTAAAGGCAGGCAGCCGTTGACCACTGTGGCCCGTGTCCCGCTGAGCAGCTCGACAAATTCAGCGCCATCTGGAATTGCGCCGTGGGCCACCGGCAAAGGCCCCGCCGGGCGCTCCCCCGGCCCACGATGCCCGACGATGACGAGTTGTTCTTGTTCGGCATCTCTCAGGTAGGCCAGCATGTCTTCCTCGGCCAAGAGCACCTGAAAGCCACCATCAACTAGCGCAGGCGAGGTTTTTCGCAGCGCGATCAACTTTTGATAAAGGGCGCGCATGTCCTCGTCCCACGTGGCGCGCTCCCACGGCATGCAACTGCGAGCCAGTGTGTCTTTGTTGCTCAGGCCGATTTCATCACCATAATACACATTGGGCGCGCCCACATAGGTCATCAACAAGCCCACCGCCAGCCGGGTGCGGCCTGCATCGCCAGAGTGGATGCGCAGTGTGTCGTGGCTGCTGATGAGGTTGAATTGCTGGCGGGCAATGACCCAGGGAATAGCTGCGCGAAAAGCCTGCCACGTATCTGCCAGGGCTTGTGCAGGCCAGGGCACTGCCGAGGCCACGTGAGAAGGCTGGCCGTGCTGGTGCACCTCAAAGCGGCCGAGCCAGTGCCACAGCGGCATGGTAAAGCCGGCATAGTTCATGACAGCATCCCAACAATCGCCTTGCAGGTGGGGGGTTGCATCGAAAAAGTTTTCGCCCATCAAGTAGGCAAGCGGGTTTTCTTCTTTTACGGCCTGGCGAATGTCGCGCGCCACTTTTAGCCCTTGCTGGTCGGCTCCCTGGCGCGCCAGCATATTGGCCACGTCAATGCGCCAGCCATCAATAGAGTAGGGGGGGCGCAGCCAGTGTCGAAAGACAGCCTGCGGCCCGGCGTAAATCACCTGGCGCAAAGCCGGGCTGCGATAGTTGAGCTTGGGCAGCCCACGCACGCCCAGCCAGCAGGCATAGTCTTGAGGATGGTGGTGAAAGGTGAAATATTCGGCGGTTGGCGCGTTGGGATCGGCCAGGGCAGCCTGGAACCAGGGATGGGCAAACCCGCAGTGATTTGGCACAATATCCAGGATCAGCTTCAGCCCGCGCGCCTGGGTGGCGCGGCGCAGCGAGGCCAGCGCCGCATTGCCGCCCAGGTGTGGGTCAACCGCATAATAATCGGCCACATCGTAGCGATGGTTGCTGTAGGCGGTAAAGATGGGATTGAGGTAAATGGCATTGATGCCCAGCTCGGCCAGATAATCCAGGCGCTGCTCAATGCCGGCCAGGTCGCCGCCGTAAAATTCAACCATGGCCTCCAGGCCGTGCTGGGTGGGCGGCTGGCCCCATTGCCGGGCGCGGGCGGGCTGCCCGCGATAGTCATATTCGCCATCTCGAACATTGTTGCCTGGGTCGCCATCGGCAAAGCGGTCGGGGAAAATTTGGTAAAACACACTATTGCGCACCCAGGCTGGGGCGGCGTAACCGGCCAGCAAGCGAAAGTCGGCCGCATCGTTGGGCGTGTGCCGGTGCAAGCCCTCGCCGTTGTACCACCATGCGCCATCGCTGGCAAAAATGAGAAAGCGATAGTTGACCACGGGCATCGTCATTTGCAATGTGGCCTGCCACCACTGGCATGCCTCATCGGCGCGCCCGCTCACCGGCTGCATTTCGGTAAACTGCTGCTCGCCATCGGGGCAGGTGCGCAGCAACACCCGCTGGATAGGCGCCGCATGCGCAGCGCGCAGGCGCAGGGTCAGCTCGCTGCCGATGCGCGGCTCGCCGCTGTGGGCGCTCTTGACATAGCGGCCAGAGCCGTCGTGGTGGATAGAGTGTGCATAGTCTGAATGGTCTGTTTTCATGGGGGCGAGTTTACCACAAAATGCTGTTGGACGCACTGGTCAGGCTGCAAGTAGCTCTTCTTCGTGAATTTCTCGATGGCAATTGCCGCACACCAGGATGCACTTGTCTAGCTCTGGCTTGATTTTGTCAAAATGCCTCGACTTGAGGCGGGCCGGGTCGAAATCCTTGCCCCCGCTGACGTGGTGAAATTCCAGCGCGGCCATGCAGCGAGAATAGCCGCACCGCTGGCATTGACCGCCCTTGTATTCGACCGCCTTGCGCTTGTTTTCTCGCATCCTTTCCACACTGCCTTGGTTGGTGCATTCTATGCACCAAGAGCTCGGTTTTGTTCCTCTCCGCACGTAGAAATGGCTTTGGATTTCTAGCGTTCTGCCACACCGTGGGCAGGTCTTGACTCTGTCCAGATCTTTCACTGTCAAATCGCGCGTGTTGTGCAGGCCAAACGGTGAACATTGCAGGCAAAATCTTCTGCTTGTCATAATTCGAATTTTGCCATCAATGAGCACCCGGTAGGGAAAGTAATGGCCGCATTTGTCACAAGTTGGCATAGCGCCTCCAAAAGTGATTGAGCTTGTTTTACCTCGAAGCCTGGTCGTGAATTTCCCGGTGACAGTTCACGCAGACCAAAATGCACTTGTCGAGTTCAGGTTTCATTTTGTCAAAGGTTCTTCTGGCAAGTACGCTCAAAATGTCTTCTTTTGTATCGCCGTCTATATGATGAAACTCTAGCGCGCTCATGCATTTTGAATAACCACATCTTTGGCATTTGCCTCCCTTGTATTCAACTGCTTTTAGTTTGTTGGCTTTTTTTCTTTCTTTCGTCCGTTGGTTGACACATTCTTTGCACCAAGACATTGGTTGCCCATTCGCCTGGGCGTAAAACTGGCTTTGGATGTCTAGTGTGCGGCCACACCGCCGACATGTTTTTAGGCCTGGCGATGTTGGCGCGCCGCGCTCTTGTTTTTGAGCCAGGTCTATTCGATTATGTTGATTGGGCGGTGAACAATTAGGGCAAAACTTGCGTCTCTTCAAGCTGATTGATTTGCCGTTGATGACTAGCTTGTTTGGAAAAGGACTGCCACATTTTTTACATATCGGCATTGACATTTCCCTTGAAGTGATTATACTATTTAGCACAAGCCCCCCTAGCTCAAGAGGACAAGAGCGAGGCTCTCCTAAGGCCGAGGTTGTGGGTTCGAGTCCCGCGGGGGGCATGTTGTTTTAATGTAACTGTACTCAGCCTATGCCGGAATGCCTGCATGTCCGGCATTTTCTGTTGTGGATTTGTTTCTAGTGATTATTGTATCACATTGTTGCATTTCTGTCAAGTCTTAACTGGTAATAACATTCGTTTGCAAATTCTCGTTGTTGCAATATACTTGTAACTGATCTTTAGCTGATTGGGGGTTGCATGTCACGGCCTGCTAACGTGATCGCCGCGAACACATTGGGTGATTATTTGCGCTTGCTGCGCCAACAGCAAGGGCTTACAACACGCCGGCTGTCTATCAGAATAGACCGCACGGAAGCTTACATCAACCGGCTTGAATTAGGCAAGCGCCGCACCGACCTTGCCTCACTTTATAAACTGATAACAGCCCTTGAAGGCGACTTTTTTCACGCGCTGATTTGCCTGTGCCGCGACGAGGGTGTGCCAGAAGAAGCGGTGGGGCGCATTGCGGCCTTGGGTTCGGCGTCTCTGCCTTCCAGCAAAGCGGCGCGAGCAAAAACCAAAGGCAACAAAGACTAGAGGGTTGGGAATTCGATTCTCGCCAGGGGTATGGGCAAACCTCCATCATTGTGTGGAGGTTTTTGTTGTTTCCCCAATCCGGCGCAAGCTTACGGCTGCGCAGGCGAGTGGGTTGCCAACGTGAAAGTAAACCTTGTGCCATGGCCCGGCGCGCTTTCTGCCCAGATGCGCTGGCCGTGCGCTTCGAGCGCCAGCTTGCAAAAGGCCAGGCCCAGCCCGCTGCCACGGCCTGTTTGCCCGCCGGTGACAAATTTCTGAAAGAGCTGGCCTTCAATCTCTGGCGGGATGCCGGGCCCGGTATCGCTGACGGTGACCCAAAGCATCTTGCGGCCTTCTTTTTCTCCGCTCTGGGCGACCACTCGCACCGTGCCTCCCTCTGGAGTGAATTTGAGGGCATTGCCCACCAGGTTTTGCAGCACGCGGCTGATCAGCCCCTGGTCGGCCCAGGCTGGCGGCAATGTAAAGGACACATCTTTTTCCAGGCGAATGTTTTTTTCGTGCGCCAGAGTGGCTTGGATCAAAAAGACTTCGGCCACCAGGCTGACCAGCGCAAATTCCTGATATTCAACCGGCATTCGCCCGCTTTCCAGGCGGCTGACATCTAGGATAGAATTGACCATCTCTTTCATGCGCTGGGCGCTGCTTTCGGCAATTTTGAGCACATTGGCTTGGGTTGGCGACAGCTCGCCCATGATGCCCTGAGTTAGCAGCCCCAATGAAGTGACCATGCCCGTCAGGGGGTTGCGCAGGTCGTGCACCATAGTGCGCGTCATGTCTTCGCGCATCCGCTCGACGGCGCGCTCTTCGGTTACATCGTGCAGCACCAGCAGCCGGCCCAGTGGTGTATCGCCGCTCAGCACAGGCAGGTTGAACCAGTGGAGAGTGCGCGGCGGCACTTCGTATTCGCCCTCACCGGGCGGCTCGTTGCCTTGCTGCAGCCGGCGCATTTCTGCCAGCGTGGCTTTCACGGCGGCGGGAGAAGTGCGCCGCAGGTCACTTACAGCGTCACTGAGGGGGCGATTGAGCCAATCTTCGGGTTGGCCGGGCAGGCGCAGCAAACGCAGCGCAGGCTCATTCATAACGCGGATATATCGGTCTAAACTGATGAGGATGATGCCATCGCGGTTAGCTTTGATCAGCGCTTGCAGTTGGCTACGCTCATTTTGGGTTGCCTGGAACAGTGAGGCATTATCCAGCGCCAGGGCGATGGCGTCGGCCAGCGATTCGGCCAGCAGCACGTCGTCATTGTCAAACCCATCCCATTGGCTGTTTTCCAAATTGAGCACTCCTAGCACCTGGCTGCCGCGCTTGATTGGGACGGCCAGTTTGCTGCGAGTGGCGGGATGCATGGTGACATAATCAGAGTCGGCGGTCACGTCGGGAATGCGTTGCGTGATGGCATTGGTAAAGGCGCGCCCCAGGATGCCCTGGTCAATCTTGATGGCCGTGCCGGGGGCGGGTGATAGTTCACCGTGGGCGGTATGAACGACCAGATGAGAGTGACTATCATTGGGCAGGGCCACAGATACATTAGGCCACCCGACCGACTCGATAATTGCGTTCACGGCTTCTTTTAGCACTGCCCCCGGATCAAGCTGCCGGCTGATGCTGCGCAGGGTTTCGTACAGCGTAATCTGGCGATCGGCCATCTGGCGCATTTCGTCAAAGATTTGCGCGTTGCGCATGGCCAGCGCCATTTGGTCGGCGGCAGCCTGCATCAATTCGGCGTTCGCAGCGTCAAAATGATCGGGCTGTGAGTGCACCAGGGTGAGGATGCCTGCAATGGCCGGCCCGCTAAAGATGGGCACGGCCAGAGCCGAGCGCGCAATGTTGGGGTCGTTGGGCAGCGAGGCCCATCGTTCGTCTTGGGTGGTATCGTTAACCAGGGCGGCCTGGTGATTGCGGAAAACCCAACCTGCCAGGCCCTTGTCCATCACGCGGCCAAGAATAGCCTGGCGCTGCTCAGTGGTCAGTTCGCCGCGAGTGAGGATGCTGTGCGTCACTGCGCCGTTGCCGTCTAGCAAGAACAAGCTGCCCCTTTCGGCGCGGGTGAGCTCAATGGCCACGTTCAGCGCGTTTTGCAAGGTATCTTCCAGCGTGGGCCGTTCTACCGTGGCGCGCGCCACCGCCACCAGGCTTTCAAACAATTGCTTTTGAGAGCACAGTTCCTCTTCGGCCTGTTTGCGTTGGGTGATGTCTTGCTTGATGCCGATAAAGTGAGAAATGTCGCCCTGCTCGTCCAATACCGGCGTGATGATTTGCTCCTCAACGTACAGGCTGCCGTCTTTGCGGCGGTTGACCAGCTCGCCTTGCCAGACGTGGCCGGTCAGGATTGCCTTCCAGAGATCCTGGTAGAAAGCCGGGTCGTGTTGGCCCGATTTCAGCAAGTTGGTGTTTTGGCCCAGGGCTTCTTCGGGCGTGTAACCTGTGAGTTGGGTAAAGGCCGAGTTGACCCAGATGATGCGCCCCTGCTGGTCGGTGACCACGATGGCATTGGCGGCAGATTCCATTGCAATGTTTGACAGCCGCAGTTGCTCTTCTGATTGCTTGCGATCCGTAATATCGTAAAAGATGCCTTGCCAATAAGCGGGCTGGCCGGCATGGTCTTTTATCATCACTGCTTCGTCTCTTACCCACACCACGCGCCCGTCGCGAGCGAGCATGCGATACTCTAGCATGAATGGCTCGCCAGTTTGATTGGTGCGCTCGTGTTCGGTCAAGACCCGTTGGCGGTCTTGTGGGTGGAGCAGCTTGACTCACAGATCGGGGTCAGAGCTCCATTCTTTAGGCGTGTAGCCCAACATTCGCTCGACATGTGGGCTCATGTAAAGCGAAGAGCTGCTTGCGTCAACCGCATCCATGTAGACAACGGCGGGCACTTGCTCCACAACCGTGCGATATCTCTTTTCGGCGGCCTGCAATTGTTCTTCCGCATTTTTCCGGTCGGTAATGTCGCGCAAAACGATCACGCGGCCCATTGCTTGGTTGCGCCGGTCGGTGAGTGGCGAGATGCGCAGGTCGTAATGGCGTCGCGTTTCGGCCTGGCCCACTGTAATTTCGTCTTGGGCGACGTTCACGTCACGATATCTTTCCACCAGGTCGCTCTGCGCGCTGAGCACTTGGGCAGCCGGTTGCCCGATGGCTTGGGCGGCTGACATGCCAAGGATGCGCTCGGCGGCCGAATTGATATCTACAACGCGGGCTTGCGGGTCTAGCACAATCATCCCATCGCTCATGCTGGCAATGATGGTGTCGCGAGCGATAGGCACGATATCCAGCAAGCGAAAGCGGAATGATCCCAGTATCATCATCATGCCGGTGATGGTAAAGGCAAAGGGGGTCAGGTCGAGCAGCGATGCGCCAGAGAGGTACACTGCGTTGCTCACCCACGGGGCCAGCGTCCCGATTAGCATAACGACAGCCTGCCAGCGATACAAGCGTGGTGATCGAATGAGCATCAGGATAATCAATGCCGACCCAACCACAAGCGCGCCATAAGAAAATGCCACGTGCACCCAAAAGTACCATCCGTGTTCTACGTGCAGCGCCAGGAAGGGGCCTTCTTTGTGCAGGTCAAAATGATTCCAGATGAGCAGATGAATTTCGTTGGTCCAAACTAGCAGCAAAGTGACCAACGGAACAAGCCCCAGCAGCGCCAGGTTGCGGCGTGTGAGCCATTTTTCGCGCTGGGTGTATTGCAGCGCAAAGATCAACCATAACGCCGGGACAGTGGTGATGCCCAAATATTGCATTTTGGCCCAAAAGAGCTTGGTGGGCAGGTCGGCTCCGGCAATTTCTAGCGCGTAGGTCACCGACCACTCGGTCACGGTCAGCAAGAGCAGGCCCAAAGTGAATGCGCCCGGCGTCTGGCGCTGCCGCCAGGTGTAGGGTGTCATAGCGGCAGAGATTACTGCCGCGGCCAACAGGGGCAAAATATAGGGCGTGTAGTGCAAATTCATTATTCTCTTCTCACAAAGCTCACAAGCCCTGTAAACCTCATCCGCAGCGCATCACTTGGGCAGTGTGAAAAAGAACGCGCTCCCCTTGTCTACTATAGATTTTACCTGAACCCAGCTATTATGCAACCCGCCTCCTTTCTTGACCACAGCCAGGCCCACGCCGGTGCTCTCAAGTTCACCGCGTGAAAGGCCTCTAAACAAACGCCGCCCAATGAGAGGGCGGCGTTTGTTGAATTGTTTAGGCAGAGGGCTTGTGACTATTCTTCTTCTTCGCCGGCGCGTTCCTTCTTGGCTTTTTCAACGATCACTTGCTCAATGTGAGAGGGAACATTTTCGTAATGATCAATCTCCATCGTGAACACACCTCGCCCTTGGGTGATGCTGCGCAAATCGGCTGCGTAGCGCTGCACTTCGGCCAGGGGCACGTGGGCCGTGATGATGGTCTTGCCGGCTTGCTGATCCATGCCCAAGACGCGCGCGCGCTTGGTGTTCAGGTCGCCGATGACCTCGCCAGTGTACTGTTCGGGCGTGGTGACATTGATGACCATAATCGGCTCTAGCAGCACGGCCCCGGCCTGAGCAAACGCCTGCTTAAAAGCGCCGCGCCCGGCGATTTCAAACGCCACTGGCTTGGAATCTACCGGGTGCTCTTTGCCATCGAATACGGCGCATTTCACATCTACCACCGGGTAGCCAGCGATGACGCCGCTTTCCATGACGCTCTTGATGCCTTTTTCAATCGAAGATTGGAACGAGCCAGAGACAGCGCCGCCAAAGACTTCCCAGGCAAACTCATAGCCCTGGTCGCGCTCATTCGGCTCTACCCGCATGTGAACCTCTGCAAATTGCCCCGCGCCGCCAGTTTGTTTCTTGTGGCGGTATTGGGTCGAAGCGGAGCGTGTGATGGTTTCGCGGTAGGGCACTTTGGGCTGCGAAGTGACAATATCAACGCCAAACTTGCCCGAAGCTCGGCGAATGGCCACATCCAGGTGGCTATCGCCCATGCCTTCCAATATCGTTTGCTTGGTGCTGGGTTCTTGCCGCCAGTGCAAGGTGGGGTCCTCTTCGCACAAGCGGGTCAGGGTGGGGCCTAGCTTGGCGCTATCGGCCTTGGTCTTGGGCTCGACAGCCACCGATATTAGAGGATGCGGATAGGCGGCAGGCGGCAGAGTGAGGGGGCGGCCCTTGTCGCACAGAGTATCGCCGGTGGCGGTGGCCGACAGTTTGGCGACTGCGCCGATATCGCCGGGCTTGATGTGCGAAACGGCAATTTGCTCTTTGCCGCGCATCACATATACCTGGCCGATGCGTTCTTCCTGGCCACGGGTGGCGTTAAAGATGCGCGAGTCGGAAGACAAGGCCCCGCTGTACACGCGGAAATAGGTAATCTTGCCCACATAGGGATCGGCAGTGGTCTTGAACACATGGGCCGCCAGCGGGCCGTCTTCGCGCGGTTCCAATGTCTCTTCTGCCTTGGTGGCCGGGTTGATTGCCTGTGTGCTGCCCATATCGGCTGGCGAGGGCGCAAAGGCCACCAACACATCTAGCAGCGCAGCAATGCCCACGTTGGCCGTAGCGCCGCCGCACAGCACCGGCACCACTGAGCGATTCTTGATGACCAGGCGCAGACCGCGCTTGATTTCGTCTTCGGTCAATTCCTGGCCGTCCAGATATTTCATGATCAGTTCGTCGTCGCCTTCGGCCGCAGCTTCCATCAGCTTGACGCGAAACTGGTTTGCTTCGTCTTGCATCGCTGCGGGAATGTCGCCCAGGTCGCCTTTAGCGCCGCGGCGCGCTTTCATGGCTACCAGGTCTATCACCCCTTCAAAATCGGCCTGGCTGCCGATGGGCAATTGCAGGGGAATAAAGTTGGCCTGGAACGACTGCGAGAGGCTATTGAGAGCATTTTGAAAATTTGCGTTCTCGCGATCCATCTTGGCTACAAATACCAGGCGCGGCAGGTTACGCTCCTCGGCATAAGTCCAGGCCAGGTCGGTGCCCACTTCCACGCCTGCCACTGCGTCTACCACTACCAACGCGCAATCGGCCACGCGCAGGGCGCTTTTAACCTCACCCACGAAATCGTTGTAACCGGGTGTGTCTAGCGCATTGATCTTGTAGCCGTTCCACTCTACCGGCACCAGCGCGGCCGTCAATGAAATGCGCCGCCGGATTTCTTCTTCGTCAAAATCGGATATTGTGTTGCCGTCTTCAACGCGGCCCATGCGGTTGATAGCGCCGCTGTTGTACACCATTGCCTCGGCCAGGCTGGTTTTGCCGGCGCTGCCATGGCCGATCAATGCAATGTTGCGCAAATTCGCAATCGAATAGTCTTTCATCCAAAAGCCTCCTGATAAGTTAACAACCGCCATTGTAAACGAAAGGAGGCAAACTGTCAAAAGCGTTTTCCCGTCACCTGGATGGCAGCCGGGCCTTGAACCGGGCATCTGAATTCGCAAATGCCGCAGCCAATGCAGCGATCTTGAATCACGTGAGGGCGTTGAATTTCTACCATCTGGCCGGCCGGATCGGTGATGTAGAATGTGTCTACTTTAATGGCCTTGGGCGCAAGCGGGCACATTTCCTCACACACAATGCAGGGGATGTTATCGCGCCAGGGCAGGCAGCGCGTGCGATCTAGTTCCGCTTTGCCAATGATGGCGGCGCGTTTGGCTTGTAGCGACAGATTGGAAATTGCGCCGGTGGGGCAGACCTGGCCGCAGGCATGGCAAGAATAATCGCAATAGCCCAGCCGAGGGATGAGGATGGGCGTCCACCAGCCATCCAGGCTGGCTTCTAACAGCGCCGGCTGCAAGCCGCCAGTGGGACACACCTTTATGCACTCGCCGCAGCGGATACACGCAGCAAGAAACGCATTGTCCTCGTCGGTGTGGGCAGCTTGGGCCCCGGGCGGGCGAATGAAGGGGGTGAGGCGGCGCAACCTGGCCGGCAGCAGCGAGTAGATGGCGGCAGCCCCCAAGCCGGTTCCCATCGCGCCAATAACCTGTCGGCGCGATGGGTCGTAGCTTTGAGGGCGGGCCACTTGCCGCACCAGGCTAAAGCTTTGCCCGTTTGCGCTTGGGCATTGGGGCAGGCAATCCAGGCAAACGGTACATTCGGCGGGGTCGCTGGCATAGTCTTGGTTCGGGTCAATGGTGTCGGTGGGGCAGGCTCGCGCGCAGCGCGCACATTGGCGGCAGGCCGCTTGGCTCACCACTCGCCGCACAAGAGCTACCCGGCTGATGAGGCCTAGCAAGCCGCCCAGCGGGCAAAGATAGCGGCACCAAAATCGCTCGGCCACGGCGTTGAGCGCAATGACGGCAATCAGCAACAGGCCGGGCAGCACATTCCACCAATGCCACACATCAGCCGAGAAAAGCGGCGCTCGCACTGACATCTCGAACCAATCTATTGCGCTTTGCAGCGATTCGATGTTGTACAGCGCGCGCTCTGCGCCCAGTAACGCTTGGTTTAACCCCGGCAAAACAAAAGCCGCCAGCCCGCGCGTCAGAGTGCTGATGGGGTCGAGCGTCAACAGAGTGAGATTGGCCGCCATCGCCGCGCCCACTATGCCGATCAGCAAGATATACTTGACTGCGCGCCAGCGTTCCAGGCGAGTGGCCTTGAGGCGAGATGGCTTGCGCGGCCCAAACAAATCTAGCACAGTCCCCAGCGGGCAAACCCAGCCGCACCATACCCGGCCCAATGCCAGGGTGGCAAGCAGCGTCACGCCTCCCAGCGCCACGCCGCTTACCCATTGGCGCTTTGCTATGGTCGAGGCCAGCATAGCCAGCGGGTCGAGCTTGAAAAACAGGCTGGGCGGCACGGCCGGAAATTGCCCCCCGCGCGTGGCAAGCAGCAGCGCCATAAAGACCAACAGCGCAAGGATTTGCGTAACCTGGCGCGCGCGCCGCATCATACGTTAATCTCTTTAATCTTGATGCTTTGCAAATCCATGGTCCCCAGCCCGCGCTCTGCCCCGGCTTTGACGTAGGCAATTTGCTCAGGCCTGAGGTCAAACAGGGTGGCGGCATACGCATCGGCGGCCACAATATCGTGGCTGGCAATGACGGTTTTCATCAATTTGACATCGTTCAGGCTGCCGCCGGTGGGGCCGTGCGCCATGAGCATGCGGTAGGCATCTATCACAATCAGCTTGGGCTTGAACAAGGTGACCAGGTCTACCAGGCGCTCGCCCAGGTTGCTGTGCAAGCTGGAGCGGTTTTCAACCAGGCCCATCAAGTTTTTGGCCGCCAGTGTCAGCCGCGCCAGGTTGTGATGCTTGGCAATGGGCACATCAATGATGACGTCGGCCTTGAGCGCATCTTGAAAGACCAGCCAGTCTTTAATATCTTTGCCTTGGGGAATTTTTGTTGACTTGAACTTGATGCGGCTCATCACAACCATTTCTCCGCCGGCAGCGCCGACTGCCTCACCGATCTGGCTGATTTTGTACGCTTCTTGGGGCGTGCCGCCAAAAGGATTGTCCATCACCGAGACAGTCGAGGCGCCCGCTTCAAGGCACAGCGTCACCAAAGCTGCCACTACTTGCGGATTGGTGGTGGCGGCGTATTCGGGGCTGTGATAGGCCACGCAAATATTGGGCTTGACAATGACGCTTTGGCCGGGCTTGACAAAACGCTCCATCCCACCGATTGCCTTGACGGCGCGGCGGGTCAGCTCGGCGGGGTCGTCTCCACGCGCAACCGCCAGATAGGCTTCGCCAGAGATAGGCTGCGGCGTGGGTGAGGCCGGCGCTTCTGGTAAAGCCGATGCCGTGGTACTGGTGGCTGCCGCGGTGGGTGGAGGCGCAGAGGTGGGGCTGGGTAAAATAGGTGTTGCAGTGGAAACTGCCGCTTGAGGCGTGCAGGCTTGTAGAAAAGCCGCAATGCTGGTGGCGCTAATCCCCATTGCCAGTAAACGCTGGATAAATTGTCTGCGTGTCAACATGTCCAATACTCCTCAGTCATTTCCAATACATCACAGGCTGCTCGTAAAAGATTAGTAACTCACCCTCCCGCAGGTTTGAACACTTTTGGATGAGCAAGCACAACTCGACCAGGCTTGCCAGCTCGCTCAGTCAGCTAATCTGGTAACCTGCGGGAGGGTAGGCTGAGTTACAAAGATTATAGACTGGCGCAAAAGCGAGGTCAATAGCTCAAATGGCCCATCAGCCATCTACCATTGGTTGTGGTGTACCCGTGATTCCTCATAGCGATCAATGGGCGGTTTTGTCTCGGCAGGGTAACCAATGGAAACGACGCATAGTGGGACCACTTGCTCTGGCAGGTCAAGTTGCCTGCGCACATTTCTGACGCGCTCTTCGACGGGATAAACACCCAGCCAAACCGCTCCCAGGCCGCTAGCATGAGCGGCAAGGAGCAGGTTTTGTGTGGCTGCCGAGCAATCTTGCGCCCAGTAACCGGGGTACTTTTCCAGGGCCAGATCGGCGCAAATGGCTACTGCCAGTGGAGCGGTTTTGAGCATTTGGCCATTAGGCAACACGCCAGCCAGGTTGTTCAACGTTGTGCGCTCAGTGGCTACCACAAAATGCCATGGCCGCTGGTTGCCTGCCGAGGGCGCTTGCATCGCGGCTGCCAATAGTTCTTTGACGAGTTTATCTGCCACAGTCTGAGCCGTATACTGCCGGATGCTGCGGCGGGTGAGGATGGCTTGCAAAGTTTCCACAGGTGGTATTATCCTTTCTGTTTCAATGCTGATAGGCAACCGTGATTGGTTGTATTTGTCCAAAGGTATCACCAGGTGTGGCGCTTGTCAAGTAGGTGGGGGCTTGCCGTGTTTATAAAAAGCCTGGGAATGTGATATATTAGACTGCACTATAGCTTTAGGCGGTGCAGGATTGGCCGAACAGGTACCAGTGGACGCATTACAAACCCGGTTGGCGCAAGCGCAGATACTATTTGGGTTAAAACGCTATCAAGATGCCGAAGCGGCGCTGCGGCAGGCGCTGGCGTGTGAGCCAACCCACGCCTATGCTCATGCGCTGTTGGCGCTGGCGCTCTACAATCAAGACCGCCACCCCGAAGCGCTGCAAGCGGCCCACGCAGCCATTGGCCTTGCTCCCACCGATGCGTTCAACCACTATGTCTTGGCGTTGGCTCTCTTGCAACTCGACCAAGCCGGCGAGAGCCTGCGCGCCATTCAGTCGGCGCTGCGTTTGGAGCCAGAGGATCCCGATTATCACGCTTTCCTCAGCCAGATTTACATCCATAGGAAAGAATGGAACAAGGCGATAGGGGCTGCCGAAGCCGGGCTGCGTTTTGATGCCGAGCATGTTCAATGCGCCAACTTGCGCGGGCTGGCGCTGACCAAGCTAGGGCGCACAGAAGAAGCCGGGCAGACCATTGCGGCGGCGTTGGCGCGCGACCCCACCAGCGCCATGACGCACGCCAACCAGGGCTGGGCCTTGCTGCACAGCGGCGACCAACAGCAAGCCTTTGTCCATTTTCGTGAGGCGCTGCGGCTGAACCCAATGTCTAATTGGGCGCGAGCCGGCATTGTGGAAGCGATGAAAGCCCGCAGCCTGGTTTATCGCCTGATGTTGCGCTACTTTTTGTGGCTGTCGAGCCTGACCGATGATGACCAGGCTGGCCTGTTTGGCGCCCTCTATGGGCTGCGAATGACCCTGGGTGCCATTGCCAGCGCCAGTTGCCTGTTGTGGATTCTCTTTTTGCCCTTGGAATTTTTCTACCAGTTATTCGTGGCGTTGGCCTGGACGGCCCGCCCGTTTTTTGCGCTGCTGCTGCGCTTTGATAGCTTTGGCCGCCAGGTGTTGCCCCAAGAAGAGATTACGGCTTCGAACTGGCTGGCGCTGTGTTTGCTGGCGGCTGGGGGCAACGCCATCGCCGGCCTGGTGTTGGGCCAGCCCGCCTTTCTGGTGGGGGTGTTTGTGGCGCTGTCAATGATTGTGCCGGTTGCCGCCACCACCCAGTGTCCGCCGGGCGGTCGCCGCATCTTTTTAATTGCATACGCCGCTGTTTTGGCTCAACTGGGCCTGGCTGTCTTGGTGCTGGCTCTAATCGGCACGCCCCTGGCGCTTGGCCTGGCAATTGCGCTGGCAATCGTCTTTATCTTGATCAGACCGTGGTTTACATTGGTTACCTTTTTGGTGATGAACCTAGAATAGTCCGCGTCTCAAAACTCATAGGCAGGTATCCCTATACCTGCCGCTACCGTATGGGGATACGGTAGCTACGCAGGTTTTGAGACAGGCACTAGAATAGTTTTTGTCTCGAAATCTGTAGGCAGGCATCCCTATGCCTGCCGTGTAGAGGGTGAAAGAATGCCATATAGCCGACCTGCCACCGAAATTATGCGGCAGCGTTTTTCATGCCGCACATATCTGGACAAGCCGATTGAGCCGGCCAAGCAACAGGCTTTGGAGAAATACCTGGTGGGTTGCACAGTTGGCCCGTTTGGCGCATCCAATCGCTTCAAACTGGCAGCGGCCACCGAGCAGGATCGGCGCGCGCTGAGGGGGCTGGGCACGTATGGCTTTATCAAAGGCGCGGCGGGTTTCGTGATTGGCGCTGTGAAACAGGGCCACAAAAACCTGGAGGATTTTGGCTACCTGATGGAGCAAATCATCCTGTTTGCAACCGATATTGGGTTGGGCACATGCTGGCTGGGCGGCACCTTTTCCAAGGGTAGCTTTGCGCACAAGATGGCGCTTGACACCGACGAGCTTGTTCCGGCAGTGGCTACGGTGGGCTATATTTCCGGCCAGCCGCGCATGGTAGATTCGCTTATCCGCCGGGGCGCTCGTTCAGATAGCCGCTATGGGTGGGAGCGCCTGTTTTTTGACAAGCAATTTGGTGAGCCGCTTGAGCAGAAAAGGGCCGGCGAGTACGCCGTGCCGCTAGAGATGGTTCGCTTGGGACCTTCGGCTTCTAACCGGCAGCCGTGGCGAATGATTAGAGAGGGCAGCTTGTGGCACTTTTACCTGCGACGCAGCCGGGGCTATGGACAGGGGCTGAGCGGCAAGCTTATGGCCGCCGACTTGCAGCGCGTGGACATGGGCATTGCCATGTGCCACTTTGAGCTTGCCGCCCGCGAGCTTGGCTTGCAGGGACAGTGGGTCATTCAGGAGCCATGCATTGAAAAGCCCGAATTGACGGAATACAGTGTGACTTGGAATAGTATGTAATCATCAGTGTCAACTTGAGGATCACAAGGGTTTGTTGTCCTAAAGCAAAAAAAGCCAGTCCCCGACTGGCTTTTTTTATATAATGTGGTGTTCGCCGCTTTAGGGCTAAGGATTGAATACCTTGCTCATTTCGAGAGCGCAGGCAGCTTGGCCAATGGGCAAGTTGTTTCGTAACTCAGCCATACCCTTCGACTGCGCAGCGCGCACCCTGAGCGGAGCGCAGCAAAGTCGAAGGGGCGCGCTGCTCCGCTCAGGGTGCTGAGTAGATGTTATTTCCTTCTCATTCCTTAGCGCGCCGCTTCAAAGCGCCGGGCCACCTCATTCCAATTCACAACACTCCACCAGTTGCTCACATAATCGGCCCTTTTGTTTTGATATTTGAGATAATAGGCGTGTTCCCATACATCCAGGCCCAAAACAGGTGTCAATCCCTCTGATAGTGGAGTATCCTGATTGGGCGTAGAAGTGACCATCAACAGTCCATCTGCCTTGCGGCTGAGCCAGGCCCAACCGCTGCCAAAGCGACCATTGGCGGCTTGTTCGAAAGAGGTCTTGAAGGAAACAAAATCGCCAAATGCTTTGGCGATAGCTGACGCCAACGCGCCTTTGGGCTCATCACCTGCTTTGGGAGCCATGATGGCCCAGAACAGACTGTGATTAAAGTGCCCACCGCCGTGGTTGCGGACAGCCACGCGAATGTCTTCTGGCGCGCTATTCAAATTTTTGAGCAATTCCTCTAGTGATTTGCCCCCCAATTCGGGATGCTTTGCCAGGGCAGCGTTCAGATTGTTGATATAAGCCGCGTGGTGCTTGGTGTGATGGATTTCCATCGTGCGAGCATCAATATAGGGTTCCAACGCATCATAAGCGTAGGGTAGTGTGGGTAATTCGAAAGCCATTGTCATTTCCTCCTCAATGTGATTTCTTGGTGATTCATTTATTTATCTCTATTTACATCATTATTATAGCATTTTTTATGATATTTGTCAAGTTAATCAAAAAAAGCTCGCTCTGGATATTTCAGAGCGAGCTTGAATTGCCTGGTGAGATTTGTTAGAACAGGACAGGCGAGGCGCTAAATGGCATTCGGGTGAATATCAAGAAAAACACAACAATGGCAAACAGACCAATGGCCCGCCGTTTGGGATCCAGCTGCGATAGGTCATTGAGAGGGGGTGGATGATGTGGCCTCATCATAACATTGGTCAATATGCCCCAGATGAACCACCCACTCCAAAAGTTTTGGGCCAAGACGGCAATGCCCATAAACTCGCCAGCAAAGCCCAGCACGCCGACGAAAAGCAACAATTTCGAAGCCAGATTGGCGATGGGCCAGGCGCGGCGCCCTAACAGCGCGTACAAAACGTGCCCACCATCGAGTTGCCCAATGGGCAACAGGTTGAGAAAAGTCACAATTAACCCGAACCATGCCGCAAACGCCACCGGGTTGAGATATACGTCAAGCCCATTAGCCGGCAACAGCTTGCCGTGAACAAGATATTTGAGGCCCACATACAAGAGCGAATTGCCTTCGAAAAAACTGCCTGGTTCAGTCGAATAGGGTTGCACGGTTGAGGTGGCTAACCCCATAATGAGCAGGGGGATAGCAACCACCAGGCCGGCCAGCGGCCCGGCCAGCCCGACATCAAACAATGATTTGCGGTCCTCAAAGGGCGAGCGCTGCACAATCACCGCGCCCATCGTGCCGAATGGACTGATGAGGGGCAATGGGATAAAGTACGGCAACGAGACATTCGCTCGATGGCGACGGGCTACAACATAGTGCCCCATCTCGTGGGTGCCCAGGATGGCCATGATGGTAAATGCAAACGGGACCCCTGGCAGCAATCTGGCCGGGTGGGTTAGCATGCCGATGACGATGCTCAACAGGTCGCTGAAACTGGAAATGGACTCGTTTGTTTCCTGTAGTGCTCCCATAAGCAATGTGGAAAGGACGGTCAGCAAAAAGAGCACCAGGTTGATGCGAGGGTTAAAGGGCTGTGTTTCGACTACGCCCTGGGTGGCTTGAACGATTTGAGTTGGCCCTTCCTGGCCCAAAAAGGCTGTATAGCCCAGTTGCGCAAAGCGGTCGCGAATTTGGGGGTAGGCGTCGTCGGCGTCTTGCAACAGTGCGCCGGCAAATTCGACCCCCGGAGTGGGCGCTCCAAAGGATTGAACCTGACTGATGTTGAACAGGCTACGCAACGCAAGGCCTAGTTGTTCAATATGCTCATCCGGGGGAGTTGCTTGCATTATTCTACCGCTTGTGAGATTAACAAGATGGCCTCTGACCTGTTGGTAGGCCAGAGGCTACTTGGGGCTAAGGATTAAATAACTTGCTCATCTGTAGCTCGTTTTACCTGTATTTCGGCGTCATTGTGGGCAAGTTATTTAATTTCCAATCCTTAGCTGTGGGCAAGCAGGCCTAGCCTGCTGCTTCAGGTTCCGCCGGCTGGCTGGCCTGGTAGCCTCCAAGCAGCGCCGCATAGATCTTTTCAAAAGCAGCCGTGCCATCGGCATAGCCTTGAGGGTTGCGGGCCGCCATTGTATTGAGCAGGGCGGCCATGGCCGTCGCAATGCCGGCAAAAGAGCCTAGGGGTTGAACATTTTCACCCGGGCAAATAACTTCTAGATTCGCCACGCGGGCGGCCGCCTGTGAGCGATTGGTGGCAAAAACAATAATCTGCGCGCCGCTGGCCTTGGCGACCCGCAGCGTATTGATCATTTCTGCGCCCAGACTGGTGAATGAGAGGGCAATGACCACATCTTGCGCGGTGAGATCACGCAGCGCATAGCCGGCGCTCAAAATATCGGCGCTAACAGCCTGGACCGGCTTGCCCATTGCCTTGAGCCATAGCGCCAAGAACTGACCCAGCGGCTCCATGGCCCATTGGCCCACCACCAAAATGTGGCGCGCCTGGCCAATTGACGCAAGAAGCTGATCTATCGTTTCGTCGGCCAAGCCCGAGAGCAATTGATCCAGATTGCGATGCTCGGCCTCGATGCTGCGCCGGAATGTGCCTGCATCACCGGTGGCAGTTTCGGCTGAGGTCATACCGCGTTGGATTTCTGCGCGCACAATGATGCGCACATCCTCTAAAAGTTCTGGGTAACCTTCGTATCCCAGCCGTTGGGCAAAGCGCACCACTGTGGCGGTATCCACATCTAGTCGCTTGGCAATGTTGGATGCGGTCATAAAGGCTGCGTCAAAAGGATGATCCAATAGAAAATCGGCTACAGTGCGATAGCCCGCTGAAAGATCATCGTAGGTCTCTTTTATGCGTTCTCGGAACATTTTCATTCTCCTTATGCGTTCACATATAACCGGCGAGCAATAATGTGCCAGGTATTATTCTAACCATTTTTAAACTTTGCGCAAGTCCGGTTTTAGGGTTTTGTAGAGGGAGAAGATTGCCTTGGCTGTAACCGTTTTCAATTGTAACAGTTTTTTCTTGCAGTGTCAATATTTGCAAGCAATTTGTAAAATTGGGCACAAAGAGTATAATCAAAAGTAACTACTCAGCCATAGCTCATTTTTTTACCACAAAGGGCACAAAGTACACAAAGGAAATCTACTTAGTGTCCTTGGTGTCCTTAGTGGTGAGATAAATGCACATGCCTGAGCAGTTACAATCAAAAAAGGTAACTACCCAGGCTCTCGCCGGATTTGCCTGCCCTGACGAGCAGTCCAGGGTAATCCGCCGCGAGCGCACGGTGGGCTGAGCAGTTACCCTAAAAGCATCTATTTTCTGCCGAGGCATTATGCAAGCCGGTCAAGTACGATTCGAAAACAACCATTCACAGCAGCGTGTGTTGCATCTTGCAGGCGTGGCATTGACTGGCATCTTGCTGGCAATAGCCAGCTTGGCGATGATAGTGTTGCCCTGGCTGGCCTGGCGTTGGACGCGCCAACCGTTTCCGGGTATTTTGTTCGGCCCCAGTTATGTAGCCAGCGCAATGTCGCCCTCTAGCTGGGAGGGCGCGCGCCTGGGAATATGGCCTCCCGATCAACTGAGGGCTGTGGATGGCAGCACGCTCCAGGATTCGTTTGATTTAGAACGCATCATGTCTGGTCACCGCCCTGGCGAGCAAGTGGTCCTGACGCTCCACCGGCCCGATGGAACCGAGCGCCGCGTAAGCGTGACCTTGGTGCAGATAGGCTGGCTCGATTTGTTCGTGTACATGGGGCTGCCTTATTTGGTGGGACTGGCTTATCTGGCAATTGGCGTATGGGTGTATAGTAAGCGCCATGCGCATGTGGATGGGCGCGCAGTAGCCATCTTTTGCGCTGTGACCTCGATTGCCGTCAGTGGGATGTTTGAAAATTCCAGCACCCACGTCTTTTCGTGGTTGTGGTCGGCGTGCATTTCAATGGCGCCTGGCGCGTTGACGGCCCTGGCGTTGGTTTTTCCCCAAGAGCTTTCCTTGGTAAGGCGCTGGCCTTTTATGCGCTGGCTGCCTTATCTGCTTAGCTTGGGATTGGCCCTGGCGGAGCAGCCTGAAATTTATAATCTGGCTAACCAGAGGGGATATGAGACGGTCTGGAACCTGAGTCTGGTGTATTTCCTTTTCAGCGCTGTGCTTTTTTACGCCCGTATAGGATACTTGCGCATTCGTTCGAACTCGCCTACTGTTCGCCAACAAAGCCGGGTGATTTTGTTGGGCAGCCTGGCGGCGTTTGCGCCGTTTGCCGCCGAGGTCGGTTTTAACTTGCTCACTCGCATTTCGCTGCCCATCCCCGCGCCTTTGTATGTGGCGCCGGGGGTCATGTGGCCGTTGGCCCTGGCGTATGCCGTGTTGCGATATCGCTTGTGGGATATTGACCTCATTATCAATCGCGGCCTGGTGTATGGAACGCTGACGGTGTTTTTGGCGGGGGCCTATTTTGCGCTGTTGGCCGTTTTCACCCGGATCGCGATGTGGTTGACCGGCCAGGCCGGCGATGCTGCGGCCGTGTTTTTGACCACGGCGATTCTGGCGCTGTTTTTTATCCCGGCGCGCAACGCCATCCAGGCGGCCATTGACCGGCTATTCTATCGCGACCGGCTTGACCTGCGCGCGGCTCAACGCGAGATCAGCCAGACCCTGAGCACGACGTTGACGCTGGAAGGGGTGGTGCAGTTGCTCACCGATCTGGCGCCGCAACGGCTGCGCTTGCAGCGCGCAACGCTATGGCTCAACACGCCAAAAGGGCCGGTGCCGCACCCGCCTGAATCGCCGCTTGCTGTTGAATCTGCGCCGCTGGTCATACCATTAAAGGATCAAGGGGTTTACGCCGTGGGCATGTCGCTGGCCGAGCGCCCGCCCAACCGCGAGGAAAGCGATCTGCTGACCGTCTTGGGCAATGCAGCCAGTGTGGCCTTGGAGAATGTGCGCCTGGCGGCGCAGTTGGCCGACCAGGCCCGGATTGAACAAGAGATGGACATTGCCCGCGAAACGCAGTTGAGCTTGCTGCCTGCCGCCGCGCCACAACTGCCCGGTTGGGAGATTGCCGGGCAATCGCAACCGGCCAGCGAGGTGGGGGGCGACTTTTTCATCTATCACCCCATGCCCGATGGGGGGCTAGGTTTGAGCGTGGGTGATGTTTCGGGCAAGGGCATGTCGGCGGCCTTGTTGATGAGCGGCTCGGTGATTGCGTTGGCGGCCGTTTGCGAAAACGACCCCGCCCCCGCCGATCTGTTGCGGCAGATGGACCGCGTGCTGCAGCCTTACCATGGAGGCATTGGGCGGAATACGGCCTTATGCTACGTGCGCCTGCCGGCCAGCCAGGGCGGCCCGCGCGTGGTCTGCGCAGCCAACGCCGGCATGGTATCGCCCTTGGTGCGCCGCGTAAATGGGCAGGTGGGCTGGTTAAACGTGCGTGGCTTGCCGCTTGGCGCGCCGCACATAGGCAGCGCCTATTTTGAAGCCAGCGCAACGATCGAGCCGGGAGATATGGTTGTGATCGCTTCAGATGGCATCATTGAGCGGATGAACCCCCAAAGCGAGCTGTTTGGATTCGAGCGTTTTGAGCAAGTGGTGGCGGGCTGCTCGCCGCATTTGACGGCCCAACAGGTCTGCCAGCGTATTTTGGAACAGGTGGAAGCCTATGCTGCGCCGGCTTTGCCGCACGATGATATGACCCTGGTGGTTTTGTGCGCGCGCTAAGGATTGGAAATTAAATAACTTGCCCACAGTGACGCCGAAATACGGGCAAAACGAGCTATAGATGAGCAAGTTATTTAATCCATAGTCCTAAATGCTGGCGCTGTGTTTAGGTTTCAGGTCTAGCAAGCTGTCGGAGAGCAGGCCGGCATCCCTACACCTGCACTCCCGAAGGGGTCAAGCGCCAGCGCAGCCTGCCTGGCGCAGGCAGGGCAGGCAGGCTGGACGGGCAGTCCAGGGTGTGCCAGCCTCCGACGACCTGCTAGGTTCAAGCTTGGGTATGGAAGGAGGACTTATGCCGTTACCCGATCCTTTACCGGCTGACCCCGATGAGTTGGAAGCGCTGTATCGGGACTATATCGAGCAGGGCGAGTTTGACCAGCAAGAATTTGACCGTTTGATGGAAGCTCGCTTGCGCGCCTGGGGCTACGACCCAACGAAACTGACGGCTGACCAAGTAATGAGCTTTATGGCCGAATCGGTCAACCGCATGATGATCAACCTGTACGGCGCGATCGAGTCTGCGCCAGATGGTGAGAGCACCGAGCAGGTGCAAGCGATTGTCAAACAGGCCGAAGAACTGCGGACACAGATTTTCAAGATGATTGGCGAATCAGACCAAGAAACCCCGCCTTCAACCTGACGCCTGGCCCAGTTCCATCCCCGCGGCGATGGCCTGCAAATTTTCCTCGGCATATTTGGCATCTAGCCGCGCTGCTGCCTCTAGCGCTTGAGGCGGCAAGAAGGCCAGTTGTTGCATAGCGGCCGCCAGCATGGCCAGTGCGCTGTTGGCCTTGCTCACCCGGATAGATGCCCGCTCGGTATCTAGCACGATTTTGCGCGCCGGTGAGGCAATCTTTGCAAATTCTGGCGTCACAAACAGCCAGTCTTGAGGGGTCATGGCCGCCAGGTAGTGCGTGACCTTTTTGTAGCCATCGGCGGTGACGACGACCAGGGCATCAGGCCGGACGACGCCGGTATACATCACCTCGGTGGGGCTGAGCACCACCTGGCTGACACTGTGGCCCGATTTCACCGTGACGGGGTAATCATCGCGCAGAGTTGCCCATAGACCTGCCAGAATCCCCGCCAGCCCTACCAGCCGCGCCGCCGAGCGCACCTTGCCGCCGGCCGAGCCAGCCACAACCAGATTGAACTTGTGGTCAAGCTTGGCGCTGTACTGGGGATCAATGGGTTGCGGCAGTGTGTGCGGCTTGCCGACCTCGCCGGCATGGGCCTGGCGATAGGCCGCCGCATATTCTGGGCGCTCCTCTTGGTGCAACAAGCCGGTGGAAAAGTTGAGCTGTTCCAGTGTGCTCATTAGGGCTTGGCGCGAAAAATTGTTGTTGGGCACAAAATACGCCGTGCACAATTCCCAAATATCCAGCAGGCTGAATCCTTCGCGCCAGATTGCCTCGGCGATGCGGTCTGACAGGTCTTTATCAAACGATGTGCCGCGATACACATAGCTGGCGCCGTTGGCCGCCACGGTGGCGCAGATATCTAGCGGGCGCTCCAGGTTGCCCTGGCGCGTGGTGGCGGTGAGGCTGCCTGGCGGCGTGGTGACACTGTGTTGCCCGCCCGTCATGCCAAAATTGAGGTTGTTGAATACCAGCACCGTCACGCCAATGTTGCGCCGCGCGGCATTGATGAGATGCGTGCCGCCGATGCCGCAGCCGCCGTCGCCCATGACGACAATGACCTTGAGCTGTGGCTGCGCCAGCTTGAGGCCGGTGGCATAGGCCACGCTACGCCCGTGCAGGCCGTGAAAGGCGTTGATGTCAAAGTATTGGTCGCTTAGGCCCACACAGCCAATATCAGAAACAATCACCGTTTTGCGCGGGTCGAGTTGGAGCTTGACCAGCGCCTTGTTCAGGTGATCCAAAATACTGCCGTGCCCGCAGCCAGGGCAAAAAGGGTAGGGGGTGGGAGTGCGATATGTTTCCAGTTGAGCAGTGGTTCTAGTTCCCATTTGGACCTATATAATCTGTTGCCACATCTGTTCCGGCGAGATTAATTCGCCATCTACGCGGTTGAGGCCCATCACCTCCGTCTGCCCGCAGGCGATGCGCTCGATTTCGCGCCGATACTCGCCCAGGTTCAGCTCGGCCACGATCACGCGCTGGATGCCTGCCAGCGCATCTTTAATCGCCGTTTCTGGCGCCGGCCATAGCGAGTGGATGGTTAGCGCAGAAACAGCCTGGCCCTTGCGCCTGGTTTCCGATACAGCCTCGCGCATGGCTCGGGCCGTGACCCCGTAGCTCATTAGCAAGGTCTTGGCGCCCGCTTGCAAATCGGCCGTTACCAGTTCCAATTCTTGGCGGTGAGCAGTGATTTTGGCTTCCAGGTGGTGGTTGAGCGCGCCTACTGTGATCGGGTCTTTGCTGAGCAGCCCCCTTTCGTCGTGGCTAGAGCCGGTAAAGCGCACAATGTTTTCGCCGCCAAAAGTTGCCAGCGGCGGCACGCCTTCGGGCGGGGTAAAGCGATAAGGTTTGAATTCCTGTCTCGCTATCCTGCTGTCTTGCGGGTTAGCTGTTTGTTCAAGCTGCCCCATTGCTGCTTGGCTATCTTTTATTGACGTTTGTGCAGCCCCAGGACCGCTCTGGTCACGAACCATCTGCAAATTTTCCCCCAAGCGTTCCTGTACATGCCCGAAGGGCAGTAGCTCGACTGTGCTCATGGTCATCACCAGCTCTTTGTCGGCCAGGAGGAAAACCGGGCAGCGGAATCGCTCGGCCAATTCAAATGCCCTGATAGTCAGTGTATAACATTCGGGAATCGAGGCAGGCGCCAGCGCAATGATAGGGTAACCGCCCGAAGTGCCCCAGCGCGCAAATTGCACATCACCCTGGCCCACCGTTGTCGCTCCGCCAGTGGCTGGCCCTTGGCGCTGCACGTCGGCAATTACCAGAGGCACTTCGCCCATGATGGCCAGGCCGATATTTTCGCTGTACAGGCTGAGGCCCGGACCGCTGGTGGCGGTAAAGGCGCGCGCGCCGGCCAGGCTGGCCCCAATGCACATGCTGATGCTGCCAATTTCGTCTTCGGCCTGCACGGCCACCCCCCCGGCGCGGGGCAGTTCGCGCAGCATCTGCACCAAGATGGGCGAGGCCGGGGTGATGGGGTAGCCAGCAAAAAAGGTGCAACCGGCAGCCAGTGCGCCATGCACAATTGCGGTTGCACCTTCGGTAAACTCACGCTTCATTTTCTACTTGACCAGCACCCTCAGCCCCTTTGTCTTTCTGCTCTTCATCTTCTTCTTCCCACTCACCTTCCTCGTCTTTCCACTCACCCTCCTCGTCTTCCCACTCATCATCCTCGTCTTCGTCCCACTCGTCCCGGTACGACATGTGAGAAATGGCGGCGTTGCCCAGAAAATGAGCGAGCGCGCCATTTTCCCAATAGGGGATGTTTGGATCGGACAATGTGGCATACAGCGCGCGCGCGCGCGGAATGATGATATCAAAGTCTTGTTCTTCTTGGCCGATTTCTTGCAGGTCTTTCAGCAACTCTTGAAAGCGTTCGGGTGGAAACTGGGTCTTGACCAACTGCGGCAGGTATTCGGCTGCAAAGGCCCTGCGGGTGACGCTATCGAGTGTGTCCATGATGGGGGTTTGGTCCGGCGCTTCGATCAACAGTCCATGCGCTTTCAGGCCTTCGGATAGCCCTTCAAAGAACTTGGACAGCTCATCGGGATCGAACAACTCTTCGGCCAGGTCACCGTCAATGTCGCTGTACAAGGACATGCCGATGTCTTGCTGTATGTCTAGCGCAGAGCTCACGTAATCTGCCAACTCGGGGTTGTTATCTACGGCGGTCCAAAAGGCCTCGTAAGCAGGCGTGCCTTCTTCAAGGTCGTAGATGTCTTTTATATCAGGCTGGATGGCCTGGGCCAGGGCCAGCACTTTATCTTTCTCATCTTCCATCTGGTGAGCCAATTCGAGCGAACTTTCTAGCATCCGATGTAAAAGGCCGCAAGTGGCCCATATTTCTGCCCGGTCATCTCCGCGTAGCAGGAATTCGGTGGCGGCGGCCTGGGCCAGTTTGTCTTTGTGTTCTTCACCCTCTAGCCGGCGCCGGCACTGCTCCAGTGCAGCCAGGACGTCCTTTTGAAGTTCTGGCGTCACAAATTCGGCCAGGGCGCGGATGCTGGCTTCTGATGTAAAATCTTCCTGTTCCTCTTCAGAGAGTTGCTCCAATCGCTCGGGTGGAGGCACAAAGAGGCCATACATAGACAGGAGCGTATACAGAGAATCGGCCGGCTCTAGCAGCATGTCCTCAAACTCTGGCTCGTCGTATAACGCCGCAGCGTCAATCATAACCTGGGTGGCAAATTGCAGGAATTCTTCTTCCTGGTTCATATCCCGGCCGCTGGTCAACGGCGCCATCTCTTGCAACAACTGCGCTTCGCGCTGCTTGGCGGTCTGGCGGCGCTTAGTTTGCGCGGCAGCCTTTTTGGGCTTGGCCGGCTGTTTCTTTTCTTGCTTCTTGGTAGGCTTGGTCTGCTCCTTGACAGGCTTGGCCTGCTTCTTGACCAGCTTGGTTTGCTCCTTGACAGGCTTGGCCTGCTTCTTGACCGGCTTGGTTTGCTTCTTGGCCGGCTTGGTTTGCTTCTTGACAGGCTTGGTTTTTTTATTTTGGACCATGTTATTTCTCCATCGCTTTCTGTAGTTTCCATAATTCTTCGCGAATCTTGTTAACGGGTTGAATTACTTCTTCCAAGGGCGTGGCGGTGATTTGGCTGTTGAACAGCCCAATCATCACGCCCGAAGCGCCTTTGTGCAGCGCAATAGAGGCGGCCGCGCCCAGGCGCGTAGCCAGGATGCGGTCGTAGGCGGTTGGAGACCCGCCGCGCTGAATGTGGCCTAGGATGGTGGTGCGCACTTCGAACCCCAGTTCCTCACTGTGCGCTTGCAGGTGGGCCTCCAGCTCTTTGACGCCGGGCCGCCAGCCTTCGGCCACAACTATGATGCAATGCGTCTTGCCCCGGATGTAGGCATCTTTTAATACATTATCCACATCTTCCAGCGAAGTTGCAATCTCTGGAACCAAAACCAGCTCGGCGCCGCTGGCAATGGCGCCCATCAGGGCCAGATAACCGCACTCGCGCCCCATAGTTTCGATGAGAAAAGCGCGTTGATGAGACGAGGCGGTATCTTTGATCTTGTCAATGGCATCAAGGATGGTGTTGAGGGTGGTATCCACGCCGATGGTGATGTCGGTGCCGCCCAGGTCATTGTCTATCGTGCCGGGCAGGCCCACGACCTTGATGCCTTGCTGATGCAGTTTGAGCGCGCCAGTCAGGCTGCCGTTGCCTCCGATGACGACCAACCCTTCGATGCCGTGGCGGTTGAGGTTGCGCAGCGCCTCGCGCTGGCCCTGAGGGGTTGTAAACTCTTTGCTGCGCGCCGTTCCCAAAAAGGTGCCGCCGCGCGCAATGATGCCGCCCACCGAGCGCGCCGTCAGCTCGTCAATTTCGCCGTCAATCAGCCCGGCATAGCCGCGCCGGATGCCCATCACGCTCATGCCTAGCCCCAGCGCCTCGCGCACCACCGCGCGAATGCACGGATTCAAGCCGGGGCCATCGCCGCCGCTAGTGAGAACACCGATTCGTTTCATGCTTGCCTCTTTTAACCTTGGACGATCTAGTACAAGAACATTGGCTTGCCATCTACATGGTGCACTTTGGGCAAATAGTTTTCGCTGTCGTACAGCTCGCCCACATCTACCCGCTTGACGCCCTGCATAATGGTGGTGACTGGGATGCTGGTATAAGTGCCATTGCGCAGCGCCACCAGGCGATTTGACGCGCCGCGGTTGATGAGCATCACAGCCATATTAGCATAATTCGTTGCCACCATCAAGTCTAGCCCGTCGGGCGCGCCGGAGCGCATCAGGTAGCTCACCTGCTGGTACAAGATATCTTCGCCGGTGATTTTTTTGAGCGCCTCGCCGGTGATTTGACCGATGCCGCCCAGTTTTTTGTGGCCGTAGGAATCAGCCTGGCCATATTCGATGATTTTGCCGCCGACCATTTGCGCGCCTTCCGAGATGGTCACCATAGAATAATTGCTGGGGTTGTTTTTCTTGTCCTCCTTCAAAAGCGCCCCCAGTTTTTCTGGGTCAAAGTGGACTTCGGAAATGATGGCGCGATCCACACCCGAAAGGTACGACGCCACCAGCGAGGTTTCGCCGCTGTTGCGCCCGAACAATTCGATGACGCAAATGCGCTCGTGGCTGCCAGCGCTGGTGCGCAGTTGATGAATAAACTCGACGCTGCGTGTGACGGCGGTGGAAAAGCCAAGGCAATAATCGGTGCCATACACGTCGTTGTCCATTGTCTTGGGGATGGCAACGATGTGAAAGCCTTCGCGGTGCAATCGCTCGGCATAGCTGAGCGTATCGTCGCCGCCGATGGGAACCAGGACGTCAAGTTTGAGGTGTTCCAGCGCCTTGAGCACGTGCGGCGTAAAGTCGAACGGCCCTTCGTCTTCGGGTTTGATCTTGTCGCGCATAAAATCTGGCACTTGGTTTTTGAGCACCTTGCTGGGGTTGGTGCGGCTGGTGTGCAGAAAGGTGCCGCCGGTGCGGTCAATCGTGCGCACGCGCTGCCTGTCTAGCGGAATGATGTATTCGTTGTGGGTAGATTCGTCTTCGGGGTTGTAATACAGCACTCCCGCCCAGCCTTTGCGGATGCCAACTACCTCGTGCCCTTCATCTACGGCGCTATAGACGAGGGTCTTGATGCACGGATTGAGTCCCGGCACATCGCCGCCGCCGGTCAAAACACCGATTCGTTTTTTCATAATTCTTCTCCTGTCAACAGTTTGCTATCAGGTCAAGCTTACTACGCGACCCGACGTAATTTCGATTAGCTTTGAATAAGCAATTTGGAAAATTGCATTGGGCGCGCCGGCTGCCGCCCACACTGTTTGAAAGCGGGCCAGCGAATCATCAATCAACACCGGCAGCGGGCTCGCCAGGCCCACCGGCGGCACCCCTCCCACCGCATAGCCGGTGATCTGCGCTGCCGTTTGCGCGTCAGCCAGCTTGACCTTTTTTTTGCCCAGGCCATACAACGCGCCCAGGCGTTTTTGGTCTACCATCCGATCACCCGCTGTCAGCACCATCACGGGTTGATCGTTGACTAGAAACAAGAGTGATTTGACGATGGCGCCCAGTTCGCACCCGGCAGCGGCGGCAGCCTGGGGCGCGGTGGCCGTGCTGGCCGCAAATTCGAGCACGCGAATGTCTTGGCCCATAGCCGCCAGGGCAGCCTGGACGCGCTCTAAAGCTTTCATGCTGCTCACGAATCATCCATCACACGCACGCTGCCCGTGCCCAGCAGGCTCTCTAGCTGTTGCCTGAGCTCGGGCGAATAGAGCGTAGAGTGGTTGGGAAAGTCTAGCTGAATTTTACCATTACCGCCGCCAGCCAGCAAAAAGCTGAATTGGTCATTGCCACCTTTGGAATCGGTTAAAAGCTGATGCGCCCGGCGCAAGCGAGACATGTCGCGCTGCTCATCGCCGCTGCGCAGCAAAGTGATCAGCAAACGCTTGGCTTTCTGGTGAGGGGCGCGCTCTGCTTTGGGTGTATCTGTTTCCCAGGGCGGTTCTTCTGGCGGCTGCGCAGCGTATTCAACCGGTGGGCTTGGCCTGGCGGTATTTGCTGGCGGCGAGGCTGGGCGAGCCGCCGGCGCCTCTGGACTGCCCGTCCAGCCTGTCCCGCGACCAAAGGGAGTGGGAGGCAGGCTGGCAGAGGGTTGCTGTTCGTTTCTCAGGGGTTGAGACTGGGTAAAGCGATCGGTCACAGATTCGGCCAGCACCTTGGGCTGTTTGCCCTGCGCGTCAACGCGCCCCCGCACAATGAGCACCTTGTCGGCCTGCCAGAGGGCCTGGGTTTCTTGCCACACTTTGGGAAAGATGACAATCTCGGTTGACCCGCTCAGGTCTTCGAGGCCGGCAAAAGCCATCGGGGCGCCCTTTTTGGTGTTCAGCCGCCGCACAAAAGTGACCAACCCCGCCACAATGACTTTTTGGTTGCTAATGTCCTCGCTGACCTGCCCGCACATGACGGTGACCACATCGCGCAAGTCGGCCATGACGCGCGCCAGGGGATGTTCCGAAAGGTAAACGCCAGCCAGTTCCTTTTCCCAGCCCAACATTTCCTTGTGCGGCGCTTCGGCAATTTCGGGCAGCGGCGAGATCATTGATGTATCCATCGGCGCGGCCAGCGCGCCGCCAAATAGCGTCATCTGGCCTATTTCTTGGGCATGGTGCGCGTGCGACGACAGGCCAATCATGCGGTCTACCACCGCCAGCAATTGCGAGCGGCGGCCGAATTGATCTAGCACGCCGGCGCGGATGAGGCTTTCTAATGCCCGGCGATTAACAGAGCGCAGGTCAACCCGCCGGCACAGGTCATCTAGCGTGCGGAAAGGCCCGCCTTGCGCGCGCGCTTCTAATATCGCCTGCACCGGCCCATCGCCCACGTTCTTGATGGCGCCCATGCCAAAGCGAATGGCGTGCCCGCTCTTATTATCTGCTTTGGCCTCTACGCTAAATTCCAGATCGCTGTGGTTCACATCAGGCGACAAGACCTCTAGCCCCATGCGCCGGCACTCGGTGACCAGCACGCCGATCTTGTCTGTGTTGTGCCGCTCCACCGTGAGCAGGGCCGTCATGTACTCTACCGGATAGCGCGCTTTTAAAAAAGCGGTCTGGCAGGTGATGGAGGCGTAAGCGGCGGCGTGACTTTTGTTGAACCCGTAACGCGCAAAAAATTCAATGTCACCCCAGATGGCCTGGCTCGTCTCTGGGGGAATGTTGTTGTGCCTGGCCGCGCCTTCGATAAACTTGGCGCGGTGTTCGTCAATTTTCTCTTTGATTTTCTTGCCCACCGCCTTGCGAATTTGGTCGGCGTCGCCAGGCGCGTAACCGGCCAATTGAGAGGCGATTTGTATGATTTGTTCTTGATAGACGATGGTCGCGTAGGTCTCTGACAAAATAGGCTCAAGTTTGGGGTGTTTGTACACAATCGGCTCTTGGCCGTGCATGCGCTTGATGTAGGTGGGGATGTATTCCATCGGGCCTGGGCGGAAGAGCGAGATGGCGGCCACAATATGCTCAAACTTGGTTGGTTTCATGTCCATCAGCATGCGCCGCATCCCCTGGCCTTCCACCTGGAACACGCCGGCCACATCTCCCCGGCTCAACAGGTCGAACGCGTGGGGAGTGTCTATGGGGATGGTGTCGAGGTCAAACTCGACGCCGTGGATCTGCTTGATCAGATCGCACGCTTTGCGCATGATGGTTAGCGTGGAAAGCCCCAAAAAGTCAATCTTGAGCAGTCCGATGGATTCGCATACGTTCATATCGAACTGGGTCACCACGCCCAGGCCCGATTCGTCAGTTTCCTTGGTGGGCCGGTTCAGGGGCGCATATTCGATGAGGGGTAGATCAGAAATGATGACGCCCGCCGCATGGGTGCTGGCGTGCCGGGCTACTCCCTCAAGCTGTTGGGCGGTGTCTAGCAGTTTTTTGATGTAGGGGGTGTCTTGGTAAATTTGTTTCAGCTCGGGCACTTGCTCGATGGCTTCGGCAATGCCGACCGGCTTGCCGGGAATGGCGGGGATCAGCTTGGCCACTCTATCCACTTCGCCCAGCGGCACATCCATCGCGCGGCCTACATCGCGCGCGGCTGCGCGCGCGCCCAGGGTTCCAAAGGTGATGATTTGGGCCACCTTGTCCTGGCCGTATTTCTGGACGGTATATTCAATCATCTCGCCGCGCCGGTCATCTGGAAAGTCCATGTCAATATCGGGCATAGAGATGCGGCCAGGGTTGAGAAAGCGCTCAAAGATCAACTCATTCTTGAATGGGTCTACGCGGGTGATGCCCAACGAGTATGCTACCACCGAGCCGGCCGCCGAGCCGCGCACGTTGTACCAAATATCGCGCTCGGCGGCGTAGCGGGTCAGGTCCCACACAATTAAAAAGTAGGTGTCAAAGCCCATCTTGTGGATGACGCCCAGCTCATACTCCAGGCGCTCTTGAACGCGCGCCTCGCAGCATTGCTCGCCGTAGCGGCGGCGCAGGCCCTCTTGGCACAATTCGCGCAGGTAGCTTGCCGCTGTGTGAGGTTCTGGCACGGGAAAATAGGGCAGGTGATACCCTTTCATCCCCAGGTCAATGTTGCACATGTCGGCTACCAGCAGTGTGTTGCTGATGGCCTCTGGCGTTTCGGGGAAAAGCGCGGCCATTTCTTGGGCGCTTTTCATATAGTAGGATTGATCCGTCATGCGCATGCGCGCGGGTTGGCTCACCAGGCTGTTGGTGCCGATGCACAGCAGCACGTCTTGGGCGCTGGCTTCTTCGGCCATCACATAGTGCACATCGTTGGTGGCCACCAGCCTAAGCTGGTATTCGCGCGCCAGGCCGACGAGCTGCCGGTTGACCGCTTCGAGTTCGGGGATGCCCTGGTGCGATTGCAATTCCACCAGAAAGCGTTCGCGGCCAAATACCTCGATGTACCAT
>JBGSMF010000376.1:0-5496 GCA_041740315.1 Thermoflexales bacterium | reverse complement strand
TTCATGTCTTGACATTTCTAGTTTGCAACCTCTTGGCAAGCAATGCTCGTTTGGCAACCGAGAGCTTGGTCTCTCGCTCCGAAAGCTGTCCCCGCCGCAACGCAACCTCATCTTCCACCCGGCTGTGCCCCATCTCTTCTGCCGTCCCAGGGACAGACGCTGGTCCATCTCGATCCGGCCTCGGCAACAATGCACGGTCTATGATCCCATCGTGCGTCAGGGGCAGAACGTCCAAGATTACCCACTCCGCCGGAACTAGATACCCCGGCAAACGGTCTTTCAGAAAACCCCGCAGCCCACTGATACTCACTGTCTCCGCTCGATCCAACACCACATACGCCACCAACGCGCGTTTGACCTCCTCACTGGAGCCGTCCTGGCTCGTTAGGCTCTCGTGCGCCATAACGACTGTTTCTCGCACGGCCGGATGCTGCCCCAGCACCGCTTCAATCTGCCCCACTTCCACTCGCCGCCCTCGAATCTCTACCTTCGGCTCCACCCGCCCCATGAACTCGATCATCCCATCCGCCTGTTGCCGTCCCAGGTCGCCAGTCTTGTACAAGCCAAGTCTCTCTCCATCCACAGAACTGATTGACCACGACAGATGAATGTCCTCCTCGGCCATGCCCTCGTCCTCCTCCAGGTCGCCTCCTGCCGCAGCCTCACTCGCCAAGTACAATTCGCCCGGTACCCCAACCGGCACCGGTTGCATGAACTTGTCCAGCACATACACCGACTGCGACCCCACTGGCCGCCCAATGAGTGGCCGCTGAGAGTAAACCGTTCTAGGACTCACCACCGTTACGAGGCAAGCCGCCAGCCCTCCATAGATGTGGTAGATTTGAACGTTGCGCCACCGAGCCAACAGCGGCGGCGGACAAGGCTCGCCCACCGTGAGCAGTGTGTCCACACGAGAAAGACTCTCGGGCGACAGGTCAGCCAACCAGCCCGTCGGCAGCAGTAGCGTCGTAACCGCTTCGTCCTCCAACCAGCTCGCCAGGGCGGGGGTAGGTCGAGAGGCCGACGCCTGGCTCAAGCACAGCGTTGCACCACCCAGCAAGACTGTCAAAATGCCCGGTAGAGTCCAGGTGGCGCTCAAGCATGTGCACTGAAACACCCGCTGACCGTGGGCCACGTTCAAAGCCTCGCGTTGGGCCTCAACCAGCCGTCCCAGCCCCGCCTGGCTCACTCTGACCACCGCTGGGACACCAGCCAATGTGGTTGAGTAGACCACCAACGCCACAGGGTCGCCAGTCACCTGGTAGCCCAGGTTGTCTCCACTTTCTTGGGCTATCCTCAGCCAATCCCGATCCAGGCACACTGCTTCCACATCCACTCCCGCCACCCGCTCAACGCATTGTTCTTGCGTCAGGTATCGTCGCACTCTGTTAGGCTGAATCTCTTGCGCCGCTTGCCTAGGCGTCGCCATCGCCACGCCACGCCCCGCCTTGAGCAGGCCCAACAACCCAATGACTGCCAACACCGGCTCCTCGAGCTCCAGTCCCACCGGCTCTGGCGATACACTCGCCCATCTCTGCACATAGTGGGCCACTTGGTTCGCTCGCCGATTCAACTCCCGATACGTCAGTTGTTGCCCAGGCACGCTGAGCGCTATCGCGTCGCTCTGCTGTTCCACCTCCGCCTCAAACCACTGGAGGGTACTCTGACCCAGAGGGCGGGGCCACGCCCCGGCGAGGCGCGGCTCACCACGCTGTCGCCGCTCGCTTTCTGTCAGGAGAGGCAGGTGGGCCACCCGCTGCGTCGGATCGGCAACGATGCCGGCCAACAACGTCTGCAACTGTACAACCATTTGCTCGATGGTGCGCCGGTCAAACAGATCCGTGTTGTATGTGAAAGTGGCGTGGATGGATTCGCCTTGGTCGTCCAGACCCAGTATCAGATCAAAAAGAGCCACATCGTTTTCGGCCTCCCAGGCGCTGGGCTGCACTCCCACAACATGCGGCTGCTTTCCCACCATCCCACCTAGCAAGAACATCACCTGGAAGACAAGATTGTGGCTGGGATCGCGATCCGGCTGCAACTCTTGGACAAGCATCTCAAACGGCAGATCCTGGTAGTCATAGGCCTCCAACGCCATTCGTCTCACCCGAACCAAGAAATCGAGAAAGGTGGGATTGCCCGACAGGTCATTGCACAGCGCGAGCGTGTTGACAAAGCACCCGATCAACGGTTCGAGTTCTCGGTGATGCCGATTGCTGATGGGCGTGCCGACAACGACAGTGGCCTGATCGCAGTAGCGTGACAGCAAGACGGCAAAAGCGGCTTCCAGTGTCATGAACAACGTCGTACCACTTTGCTGACTCAACGCCTTGAGACGCTGTGTGAGATCGGGATCAAGCCGAAAAGGGAGAGACTTGCCCAGAAAAGTCTGCACCGGCGGGCGTAGCCGGTCCGTCGGCAAGGCCAACAGAGGAGGCGTCCTGGCCAGTCGTTTTCGCCAGTAGGCAAGTTGAGTTTGCAATGTTTCGCCCTGCAACCATCCTCGTTGCCATACCGCAAAGTCGGCGTATTGAACCGACAATTCAGGCAGGGACGATGGATGCCCGGTGGTATAACCATAGTACAACGTAAGCATTTCATCAATAAAAACCGCCGCAGACCACCCATCGGAAATGATGTGATGCATCGTCAATAGCATCACCAAATCCTCTTCATCTAACAGCAACAAGACAAACCGTACGAGTGGGCCTGTCGTGAGATTGAAGGGGCAATGCGTCTCTTCCATCGTTGCCCGCCAGGCTTCAGCCTCACGCACACTGGGCCGAACCTGACGCAGGTCCACCACTAACATGCCCATCGGCCAAGATGGCGCTATGACTTGCATGGGCTGTCCATTGATGGTAGTAAAGGTGGTGCGCAAGATATCATGGCGGCTGACGACCTCATTAAAGCTTTTATCCAAGACAGCCAAGTCAATCCAGCCACTAAAGCGCGCAGCGCTGGAAAGAGTGTAAGCAACACTATTAGGCTCCAACTGGCACAAGAACCACAATCGCTGTTGATTAAGCGACAGCGGCGCTGGGCCTGATTGGAGACGCCGCGAAATAACGCCGGTCTTTTTGCCAGACTCACCCTGCAACTGCTTTTCAAATAGCTCTTGCTGTTGGGGCGAAAGTTTTGATCGGCGAGCAGCCAGCCTGGCCCTACGTTGCATGACATCATCTTTAGCAGTCATTCAACTTTCCTTGCAAGCGCTCTTGAAAAATGGTCCGTTGTTCCGCCGGCAGTTGGGCCTGGCGCGCAGAGAGGCTGGCTCTTCGCCGGGCAAGGCGATCTTGAGCATCAACGAGCGCAACCTCAGGCCCTGACTGAGGAGACTCGCAGCGGGATGACCGCCCTCGCTCAACCTCGATCAAAGCCAACAGGGCAGAAAGCGTCTGGTTAGGATTGACCAGAACTCTTTCTAATAGAGTCTGATAGTATGCCACCATCTCGGCAGCGGTTGCGCAGTCAAACAAGTCCGTGTTATATTCGATAAACCCTGCTAAACCATGGTCTGTCTCTGAAATTTCCAGGCGCAGATCAAACATCGCTGTTTCGGGGTCAATCTCAATCGGCTTGAGCGACAAACCTGGCAACTGAGACGCTATTGCAAGTTTGTTGTTAAAAGTAAAACTGGTTTGAAAAAGCGGGTTATAGCCTAGACTCCGCTCTGGCCGAAGAACCTGCACCAATCTTTCGAACGGCAAATCCTGATGGGCATACGCATTCAACGTTGTCTCACGAACGCGCTTTAACAACTCTCGGAAGGTGAGGCCTTCCTCCAGGCGGACACGCAGAGCCAACATATTGACAAAGTAACCAATGAGTTTTTCCGTTTCACGCTGGCGGCGGTTAGCAATAGGCGAACCCACAACAATGTCGCTCTGCTCAGTGTAGCGATATAACAAGGTCTGGAACAAAGCCAGCAAAGGCATGAACAGAGTCACACCCTCTCGCCGGCTCAACGCAGACAGCGACGCGCTCACCGATTCGGCCAGAGCAAATCCACAGCGAGCGCCTCGGAAGGTTTGAACTACCGGCCGTGGCCGGTCGGTCGGCAAAGCTAAAATAGGCAAAGCGCCTGCCAGTTGCTGCTTCCAATAGGCAATCTGCGTTGCCAGCAGATCGCCTTGCAGCCATTTTCGCTGCCAGACAGCAAAATCAGCATATTGAATGCCAAGTTCAGGTAACGGCGAAGGGCGATGAGTGATCAAGGCCTGATAGAATACCGTCAACTCGTTGACGAATATGTTCATAGACCAACCATCGGCAACAATATGATGCACAGTCAAAAGCAAAAGATGCTCGGTTCTATCGAGTTGGACAAGAGTCGTCCGCAACAGCGGACCGCGCTCTAGATCAAAAGGGCATCGGCTTTCTTCACGAGCCAGCCGTTGCGCTTCAGCTTCCCGCCGGGGCTCGGACAATTGGGACAGGTCCACCAAAAGCAAGGGCAGGGTCAAAGAAGGAGCAATGCTCTGGATAGGTTGTGTGTTAACCACGACAAAAGTGGTACGCAATATCTCGTGACGCCGCACAATCTCGTCCAGGCTTGCATGCAAAGCAACTAGGTCGAGGGAACCGCTCAAACGCAAGGGGAAAGGGATGTTGTAAACAATATTGTCCCGTTCTAACTGCTCAACGAGCCAGAGTTGTTGTTGCGCAAAAGAGAGTGGAAGTAATGCTTCCCGCGCAGTTGGCATAATGGGTGGAACTCGTGCACCCCCAGCCTCAAGCGTATTTTTGACTCGCTCCGCCAAGGTAGCCACCGTGGGCGACTCGAACAGAACCCGCAGCGACAGTTCTACCTGGAAAGTATCATACAGGCAAGAAAGCGCCTGAATAGCTAACAACGAGTGTCCGCCTAATTCGAAAAAATTGTCGCCTATGCTAACCTGCTCAATCTCCAGGACTTGAGCCCAAATTTCGACCAACACCTGCTCAATGGGTGTGCGCGGCCCGGAAAAATCGTCTTTTGACCTCGGCGGCGCCTTGTCTGGCGCCGGCAACATCCGCCGGTCCAGCTTGCCGTTGGGCGTCAGCGGCAACGCCTCTAACTCCACATACGCCGCCGGAACCATGTAACCCGGCAGCCGCTCCTGAAGATACTGGCGCACCTCACGCATGACCAGCGCCTGGCCCGCCTGCCCCACCAGGTAAGCCACCAGTTGCTTGTTTTCCGGCTCATCCTCCCGCGCCAGCACAACCACCTCCCGCACCCCCGGATGCTGGCCCAACACCGCCTCAATCTCGCCCAACTCGATTCGAAACCCCCGAACCTTCACCTGCTGGTCTATCCGACCCAGAAATTCTAGGTTCCCGTCCGTCCGCCAACACGCCAAATCACCCGTCTTGTACAGACGCGCACCAGGTTCATGCCAAAACGGGTGGGGTATGAATTTCTCGGCCGTCAGTTCAGGATGATGCAAATAGCCGCGCGCCAACCCTGTCCCCCCAAGGTATAGCTCCCCTGCCACACCCACCGGCACTGGC
>JBGSMF010000375.1:0-33894 GCA_041740315.1 Thermoflexales bacterium | reverse complement strand
GGCGGGCCGTGCCGGTGCCCAGCAGCGCGTCCACAATCACATCTGTGTCCTGCGCCAGGTTGCGCAGCGTCCCCAATTGTGCATCATCAGGCAAAGCGGCGATGAAACAGCCTGCGTCTTGGGCGGCTAGGAAATTCGCGTCATCGCCGCCGCGAGGTCTGAATAGATAACAGGCTACTTGGGCGCCAGCCTTGCGCAAAACGCGCGCCGCCACCAGCCCATCGCCGCCATTGTTGCCAGGGCCAACCAGCGCCAAGCAGCGCAGGCCACTTGGTTCGACGCGCTGGGTTATGGCCTGGGCCACGGCAGACCCAGCCAATTCCATCATTGTCGCGTAACTATGCCCGGCGGCATTAGCTGCTTTTTCAATGGCCCGCATTTGTTCAACTGAAACCAATTTCATCGTTTCCTCCGAACAAAAATGCCTTGCTCCCAATACCATTCTAGCGTTTGTAAAGCCCCTTGTTCGAATGGCGTTGGGGCAAACCCCAGTTCTTGCCTGGCTTTGTCGCTGGACACGATCCAATCTGAAAACACATAAGGCGCCAGGTTGATGGGATAGTACGGTTCGCGCTGTGTAAAGCGCGAGAGAAATGTCCATGCGCTGGCCAGGGCCAGCATACCCCATGCCGGCGCATTGATGCGAAAACGCGGCAAGCCCGCCAGGCGGCTGACGATTTGATTGATCTGGCTATGTGTGATGCTCTGGCTCGATACATTGTAAATCTCGCCTGGGCGGCCTTTAGTCAGAGCAGTTTCGATAGTCCGGCACAGGTCTGGCACAAAAGTGGCAAAGATGACGTGCTTGCCTCTGTGAACCTGGATGGGCCAGCCTTTCAGTGGGTCTTCGAAAAACAAGCGGTTGAAGGCATAGCGGCCCCAAGGCCCATAAAATGCGCCCGGACGCAAGACAATTGTCGGCAGGCCGCAGCTTTGGTGAAATTGTCTGATTAATTGCTCGCCTTTCAGTTTAGAGTGTTGATACGCATCTTGCGGGTCAGGCGGCGTTTCTTCGGTAATTAATGTGCCGGGGATAGGCTTGCCAATGATGGCAACCGTTGAGATGTGAACGAGCCGCTGCACGCCTGCCTGGCAGGCGGCCTCGGCAACATTTTGCGCGCCCTGCACGTTAATCTGAAAAAAATCTTCGGCCTTGCCCCAAAAGCGAAATTTGCCGGCGCCGTGAATGATGGCTTGGCAGCCCTCCACGGCTGCCGCCACGCTGGCGCGGTCGCAAACGTCGCCGTAAGCGATGTGCACCCCCAACGGTCTGAGAAACTCGATCGCGCTGCTGGCGCGAGCCAACACCCGCACAGTGTGACCCCGCTCAATCAACAGCGGGATGAGATTGTGCCCTAAAAAGCCGGTTGCGCCAGTAACTAGGATCATTAAATTCCAGATTCAAAATTCGAGTGAGAGGGTTCAGGCTGAAAAAGAGATTATACTATGCTTTTGGTCAGGTGGGAATTTGATATAAGGACGCAATCCGGCTATAATTCATCGTAGATTGAAACACGCTGCAGCATTTCTGGAGGCAACCCAATGTCCAATCCATTGCCGGCCCTGGTCTATGATGTGCAACCTTTTATGAATCGCTCGCTCGACGACTTGATGAGCGAGCTGGCTGGGCATTATTTTGAATCGGTGGGTGGCTATGCCAAAAACACTCCAGAGGATATCTGGAAGCAATATGTGCCCCGCTTGCGCCGGCGCATCTGCCAAGAGTGGAATTGGTGCGAGCGGCGGCAAGACGCGCGCCTTGAGGAGCCGATGACCTTGGCGGCGCTGGTAGCCGAAATCGTTTTGCCCGATGCCATCAGTTGGAGCGCCCCGGCTACGCTCATCGCCGCCATTCTGATCAAGCAAGGGTTAGATACATTCTGCGCGTGCGCCCCCCTGCCGGTCAAGTGAGCACTGCCTTTTGTTTTCGGGCGCGCTTTTTGCGTTTGCTCAAGTTCTCTAGTGTGGCCGATAACTCTTCGACTTGTTGGTTCAACTTGTCCAGATCACTGCGAGAGGGCACGCCGCGCGATGCCATCACTCGCTCAATCTCTTGCTCGCTGGGCAGGGGCAGCCAAAGTGGGGCAACCAACTTGTCGAGCATGCCGCGGCCCTCTGTTTCGGTCAGATCGCCCTGCCAGACCAGCGCCTGGATGCGCTGCTCGATTTCTTCATCCATCTGCCGCCACAGGTCGAGCGAGGAGGTCAGGGTGCGCTGCAGCGCGCTGAGGGTGTGGCCGCCGGCCTGCACTAACCCCGTCAACACTGATTGGGGCAGAAAGCCGGCTTGTTTCTTTTCTGCTTCCAAGATAATCTGAGTCAGGGTGACAGTGGTCAGGTCTTCGCCAGTGGCGTGATCAACGATTTGCGTCTCTTGGCCCTGGCGGATGAGTTCGGCGATTCCTTCTAGGGTAATGTATTGTTTGGTCTCGGTGTTGTATAGCTTGCGGTTAGGATATCGCTTGACAATCGGCATGGATTTGCTCCTATAGATTTGGAATTCTGATATAAGATGTTGCTGCCGCAGTTATACTGCGGCAGTGGCAGTGCAACTGCCACTATAACCACGCTATATCAGAATTCCAATATAGATATTAGGTAACTACTCAGCATCCTGAGCGCCCTTCGACCTTGCTCAGGATGAGCGCCGCGCTCCTTCGACTGCGTTTCACTTCGCTCAGGCTGCGCGGCGTGTAGCCTGCTCTGTCGGCAGACAGGTCGAAGGGTGCCGGCTGAGTAGTTACGATATTAGACATCATCGAAAATAGCAGGACTGGCATCCCCACACCTGCACTTGCGCCAAGCGCAGCGCAGGTGCAAGTGTGCCTGTCCGCCAACGTACACCCTGGACTGCCCGTCCAGCCTGCTGCCGCGTGCCGCGTCAGCGGCCGCAGGCAGGGGGTGGGGATACGTTGGCTACGTTGTTTCCAATAGGGCCTATTATATGACCCAATAACCAGGTGTCAACTGGCGTTTATGTTGCGCCAAACAAAAAGGAGAGGGTCCGCTTGTTTCCTCTCCTTCTTGTGTTGAGCAGGTGGGCTGTGTTATGATTTGAGCCCGTCCATTTTTTGGCTGAGCGCGGCGATTTTGGCGCTTAGGGCGTCAATGTCTGCTTTGGTGGGCACATTCATACGGGTTAATAGTTCCTCAACTTGCTTGTCCAGTTGCTCCTGTGCCTTGAGGGTTTGCTTTTTGCGCTTTTCCTTTACCTCGTGCATCAACTTGCGAGCGTCTTTTTCGGCGATTTCGCCACGCTCGACGAGCTTGTTGACAAAATCTTCCATTTCTTCCTGGGCCAGGGCTACCGCACCCATCCCTGCCAGCAATACCTTGCGCGCTGCATCCAGCAAGGGGCTGCGCTCCGCTTCGTCCGCCACTTCTTTGAAATTTTTCTTTACCATATGAATACCTCCTTGAGAAATTTGGCTGGATCAATCATATAACGCACTGCGTCATTATAACACACTGCGTCATAAATGTCAAGCATTTTCTGTTTTTAAGGTCAAGCCCCCGGAACAAATCCTTTTGGAAGCTGGAGTGAAACAGGCTTGACAAAAATTATCATTAGTGGGTTAATGCCCGACAGATCGTATTTTGAGGTGCAATGTTGAAAAACAAGGGCAAGCCCAGGCTGACCAATGAAAAGAAGCGCAAACAATCGCCGCATCGTTACCCGATGATGGCCGTGTTAAGGTCGCAAGAACCGCTCGACCCAAGCGAGTTTGCCGAGATTGTAGCCGGCCACCGCAAATTCATCGCTGGCGGCGGAGGGGGAGGAACTTGGACGACCCTTGTCACTTCTGATGATGACAGTGGGATTGTGATGGGAGTCTATGTGGGACAGGCAAATCCTCAAGCAGGCGGCGCGCAAGCTCAGTTGCAGCACAAACGGCTTGACGGGCTTGGCTTGCGCAAAGTTGAACTGCCGTTTGCCAATCTGTGCGGCGTTTCTTGCCGCAGCCAAAACCTGACCGCCGCTAACCTGGCGGGCAGCCTGATGACCGATTCTGATTTTGCCGGGTCGAATTTTCGGCGCGCCAACCTAGCCGGCGCTGATTTCTCTCGCTCTGATTTGACCCGGTGCGATTTCCGGCAGGCTGACCTGACAGGGACAGACTTTGAAAAAGCCGATCTCAGCGGCGCAGATTTGCGCGGCGCGATAGTCAAAGATACCCGCTTCACCGGCGCGCAGATGGAGGGTGTTTTGCGATGACGGTGCTACCGATGTCCGGCCCAGGTGGTGGCCGCCGGCTCTGGCGTTGGGTGGTGGGCTGCCTGGCTGCCGGGGTCTTGGCCTCTATGTGCTTGTGCTGCGCCCTGATAAGCGGAGTGGTGGTGTGGTTTCAGCAGCCGGATACAAGCTATCCTACCGATCCGACGGAGCTGGCTCAAGTGGTGCAAAAAGAGGTCAGCCAGATGCGCGGCCTCGAGTTCAAATACCCTGTGGTGGTCAAGACGTTGACGACCGAGCAGTTGCGGGCGCGCTTTCAAAAGCAACTTGATGAAGAATGGTCGCCCAAAGAAGCGCGTGATTTTGCGTTGACGCTGGCTGCCTTTGACCTGGTGGACCCAAAGATAGATTTGTACCAGTTGTACCTGGACCTCTTGTCAGAGGGCGTGGTTGGCCTGTACGACCCGGAGACCAAGGAATTGTATGTGGTCTCTGATGCCGACCAGATTGGTGTGTTTGGGCGATTGACATTGGCTCACGAGCTGACTCACGCATTGCAAGACCAGTATTATGATCTGCAGGCTCTGGGCTATTCGGACGATTCAGATGACAAGTATGATTCCGAATATCTGGCTGGCCTGCAGGCATTAGTAGAAGGAGACGCCAGCCTGCTGCAATTGCAATACATGAGCACACTTTCTACCAAAGATAGAGGGCGCTTTCTGCTAGAGTATTCGCAGTTTGATCTGAGCACGTACAACTCGGCGCCAGAAGCGATTGTGGCTGGGATGAATTTTCCTTACGCCCAGGGCCTAGTTTTTGTGCAGAGCGTGTACCATTCGGGCGGCTGGAAGGCTGTTAATGCTGTTTTTGCCAGGCCGCCCCAATCTACCGAGCAGATTTTGCACCCCGACCGTTATCGTTCGGGTGACGCCCCGAGTCTTGTTGGATTGCCTCCTTTAACCGCCACCCTGGGCAGCGGTTGGCGCTTGGCCGATGAGGATATCATGGGCGAGCTTTATATCCAGTTGCATTTGAAGCAACAGGTCAACTCGGCGGCTGCGTCGGATGCGGCCGAGGGGTGGGGCGGCGATCGTTATGCCGTGTATTATAATGATCAAAGCGAGACAGTGTTGGCGATGGTTTGGCGCTCGGTCTGGGATAGCCCCGCCGAGGAGGGCGAGTTTGTGGAACAGTATCAGGAATATTTGACCGAGCTAGCTGGCCATGATGCAGATTCGGTTCAAGATGACCGCATGTGCTGGCAATTGGAGCAAGACTATCGCTGCCTGGTGCGCGAGGCCGGCGCAGTGGCAGTTGTGCGCGGTCCCGATGCCGGCGTTGTCGAACTGATCTTGGGAGAGTTGGCTGCCTTTCCACCCGACACCAATGGACAATAGGCCCTATCGAAAATAACGTAGCCAACGTATCCTGCTGTTTCCGATAATGTCTAATGATTGGGCGAGGAAAAAGTGGCGAAATTGGCTTTACCTCAAAATATTGGGACAACGCTTTTGGTGGAGCGCGAAGATGGTTCCAATCGCTATTACACCATCGTTGATGAAATTGTGTTGCTCAAGCCTGGCAATTCAATGCGGGCCTTGTGTTTTCAAAAGCTGCAATCAAAAAAAGGTGGGTTGGTGCGCTTTCGCTTTTCCTATTATTACGCGGCCGACGATGGCTGGGTTTTGGCGCAAATTGCTCCTTACCTGGTGGACCAAGATTTCCAGCAGCTTGTGACCAAAGCGGTGAAAAAAGGCTGGATTCAATTAGGGTTATAGCTGGTTGTGGAGGCAGGTTTCAAACCTGCCGTTGAGGTTAGTCCTCACAAATTCCTCACAATTACCTCATACTTTTTATATACCAGTGTGCTATGATCTAGTCTGCAAGAATGATGCATATCTTGCGTACAACCAAATAAACAATCAAATACTCATAAAATCAAGTTTAGAATTGGAGGATATATGAAAGCATTAAAATGGTTGGCTATTTTAGGCGCGCTGGCGCTGGCGGTGGTATTGGTTGGCGTTGTGGCTTGGCCTGTTTTGGCCCAGGACGATGGGCCGCTGGAGCAGTGGGCACGCGGCAGGATGATGGGTGGCTGGCGCGGTGGAATGACGGGGAACAATGGTATAGGCGCTACCGCAGCCTATAGTGGCACAACCCCTTGTGGTGGGGCATATCAGGGTTGCCAAATGATGGGTAGCTATGTGCCAACTACCACCAAGCCTTACAGCGGCACTTTTGGTTGCGGCGGTTTTGGGCAGGGCTGCGGTGGCTTGGGTATGATGGGTGGTGATCTTGAGGGCATGACAGCCCTGCGCGAATGGATGCTGCAAACGGGCGGCATGCACACCTTTGTCTTGGGTGGCTGGGCCGATGCGCTAGGCATGACGCCAGACGAATTGAATGCGCAATTGACTGCTGGCAAGACGCCAGCGCAACTGGTCCAAGAACAAGGCTTGAGCCAGGAGCAACTGGCGGCTGCAATGCAAAGCGCGATGCGGGCCGGGCTAGATAAAGCCGTGGCCGATGGCGTCTTGACGCGCGAGCAGGCCGATTTGATGCTGGGCCAAATGGCAGAAGGATATGGCCGGATGGCAGGGCGTATGGGCGGCGCGGGAGGTTTTGGTCGGGGCGGCTGCCGCGGGCATTTTGCGCCTCCATCCAAGTAATGGAGCCGAAAATAGTTGGGTGAATCCCGGCCTTGTAAAGCCGGGATTCTTTTGTTATGATAGAGGCTATGGGCAAGACGATTCTTGTGGTAGAAGACGAAATCAAGATAGCTCGCACTTTGCGCCTGTACCTGGAACAGGCAGGGTTTGTGGTGAGTGTTTCCCCCACCGGCACCGATGCGTTGCTATCATTTCGTCGCGAGCGGCCCGATCTCATCCTCATGGACTTGGGATTGCCTGGCCTGGATGGCCTGGAAGTGACCCGCCAGGTGCGCCGCGAGGCAGAAACGCCCATTATTATGCTTACTGCGCGCAGCGAAGAGAGTGACAAGCTGGTTGGCCTAGAGTTGGGCGCCGATGATTACATTACCAAGCCATTTTCACCGCGCGAGGTCGTGGCGCGGGTGCGAACCGTGCTGCGCCGCGCGCAACCGGCTGTTGAGCGAAACAGGCTGATCCAATCGGGCGATGTGTTGCTCGATGTGGGGAATCGCGTTGTGCAAGTGGGCGGCCGCACCGTCGAGTTGACCCCTTCTGAATTTGAGTTGATGGCGGCGTTCGCGCGCCAGCCGGGTCGAGTATTTGCGCGCAGCGAGTTGCTGGTACTGACCCAGGGCGAAACCTACGAGGGCTATGAGCGGGCAATTGACCAGCACATCAAGAATCTACGCAAAAAGGTCGAGCCGGATCCCTCCAGTCCGGTGTATATCTTGACGGTGCATGGTGTGGGGTATAGATTTCGCAAGGAGTAGCGCGCCAGTGGTTCAAAGCTTGTGGTTCAAATTGATTGGAGCCTTTGCGCTGGTCATTTTGGTCGTGGTGGGTTTGGTAATGCTGGTGACGTTGCGCGCCACGACCAGCCAATTTGAGTTGTATGTGAACCGGCAAGGGCAAGCCTGGGCACAGCGCATTGGGTTGACCCTAGCAGATTATTATGCCGCCACCGGCAGTTGGCAAGGCGTGCAAGATGTGATGCAGGCTCCTGTTCCAGGCATGATGGCTGGGGGACAGGGCAGGGGAATGGCAGGCTGGCACGGCATGGGTGGTATGATGTCAGATGTGATGTCAGAGATGATGGCGAGCGGCGATATGTGGGCGATGATGGGTTACCGGCTGGTGCTGGCCAATGCCACTGGCACGGTAGTGGGTGATACGGCAGATAGTTTGCTGGGAACACATTTAAAAGATGCTGATCTGATTGGGGGTGTGCCGATTGCCGCCAACGGCCAAATGGTGGGCACTTTGCTCGTCGCCGCCCACGATGTGCCCGCATCGCCGGCGCGCGGCTTTTTGCGTTCGGTCAATGTATCTGTTTTGTTGGGAGGGCTGGTGGCCGGGTTGGTGGCGCTACTGTTGGGGTCGCTGCTGTTTTTTCAGATCACTACGCCCATGCGGCGGCTGGCGCGCGCCGCACAAGGCATTGCCGCAGGCGATTTATCGCAGCGCGTGCCTGTGGCTTTAAACGACGAGGTGGGCCAACTGGCGCGCTCGTTTAACGGCATGGCCGAATCGCTTCAGCAGATGGAATGGCAGCGGCAGAATATGATGGCCGATATTGCCCACGAACTGCGCACGCCCCTGGCGGTCATCCAGAGCAATGTCGAAGCCATGCTCGATGGGGTCCTGCCGGCCAACCGTGAAGAGCTAGAGTCAATCCACCAAGAGACGCTGCTGTTGAATCGGCTTATCGGCGACCTGCGCACCTTGTCGCTGGCCGAGGCGGGGCAACTGGCGCTGGACAAGCAATCGCTCGACTTGGGCGTGGTGGTGGCGCGAGCGGCCGAGAAATTCCACCTGCGCGCCCAGGCGCAAAATACGACCCTGAGAGTCGAGCCTGCCGCTGGCTTGCCGCCCGTGTTGGCGGATGCCGGGCGTATTGAGCAAGTGCTGTCAAACTTGCTTGACAATGCGCTGCGTTATGCGGCAGGCGGGCGCGTGACGTTGGGCGCGCAGGCCGTGCCAGGCGGAGTGCAAGTCTGGGTGAGCGACAGCGGCCCAGGGTTTTCGCCCAACGAATTGCCGCATGTGTTCGAGCGTTTTTGGCGCGCCGAGCGGAGCGACGAGCGCCAAGCGGCCGGGTCGGGCATTGGCCTGGCGTTGGTCAAGCAGTTGGCCGAGGCCCACGGCGGGCAGGTGAATGTGCAAAGCGCGCCGGGGCAGGGGGCAACCTTTAGGATTACTTTGCCCGCGCACTCTTGAAGTGCGGTATAATCAAAATTCACCACGGAGACACAGAGGACACGGAGATTATTTTTCTCTGTGCTCTCTGTGCCTCCGTGGTTAAAAACCTGGAGACGAGTAGCAGACACATAATTTGTTATGATGTTGAACTGTCGTGGTTCTGGGAGTTTTGATGTGGAGCAGGGTATGGATTTTGTCACAGTGTTATTGATTGCGGTTGGCATGGCCATGGATGCATTTGCGGTGTCTTTGGGCATTGGCACCACGCGCCAGGCGTGCACCCCGCGCCCGATTTTTCGCTTGTCGTTTCACTTTGGCTTGTTCCAGTTTTTCATGCCCATTTTGGGCTGGCTGGCGGGCAATACCATTGCCGCTTTCATTTCCTCACTGGATCACTGGGTTGCTTTTGGCCTGCTGGCCTTTGTGGGCGGACGCATGATTCGATCTGGCCTGGATCACGCCAGTGAATCGTATCCGTGCGATCCCTCACGTGGCGGCACGCTGGTCATGCTGGCCGTGGCTACCAGCATTGACGCGCTGGCCATTGGCCTGAGCCTGGCCATGCTCAAGGTGCATATTCTCTACCCCAGCGTGGTAATTGGCGTTGTAACGCTTGGGCTTTCACTGGTAGGGTTGTTGATTGGGCACCGGCTGGGAGTAGCGTTTGGCAAGCGGATGGAATTGTTGGGCGGGTTGATTTTGATAGGGATTGGATTGCGCATTCTGGTTACGCATCTTGTGGGGTGAGACAAACAATCCTCCCGCAGGCTTATAGCCTGCGGGAGGATGAGCCCTAGCGTCCCTGGTGAAATGAGGCAGTCGAACACATTAATTGGGACGGTGTGCAAAAACTAGGTCCTTCTCGGTGGAGAAGGACTTTTTTACGTAACTACTCAGCAGCCTGAGCGTCCTTCGACCTTGCTCAGGATGAGCGCCGCGCTCCTTCGACTGCGTTTCACTTCGCTCAGGCTGCGCGGCGCGTAGCCTGCTCTGTCGGCAGACAGGTCGAAGGGTGCCGGCTGAGTAGGTACTTTTTTACAAGTTGGCGGGATAAGCCTAAGCCCAGCCCTGCTTTTTGACGAAATCGGTGATGACGGGGATGTTGACGTATTCGCCCTGGTATGCCTTGTAGGCCCAGTAGAGCATAACGACCCAAACAATGAATAGGACTGAGCCTAACCCACACGTTACAATAGAGATGATGGTGAGAACGACCCACAGCACAATGCCCGTCGCCAGCGCCTGGGCATTATGCGCCTTGATGAATGAGCGGTTCTTTTTATCTTCCATCAGCATGAGGATGATAGGAACAAGAGGTGAAAATACGTATGCCAATGCTGCCCACAGCTTGTCATCGCTGGTAATATCCCCGCCAGCCATACCGGGTGTTTGTTCTGCCATTTAATGCCTCCTAAAGATCTAGTTTCAATTGGATTTTTAACTGAATAGTAGCTGTATTTTACTCTAGTTGGCGTACAAGTCAACTGCAAAAAAAATCCTCTGGCGTTTTCGAAAACGCCAGAGGATTGAGTTTTTTAAAATGCCGGGTATCTCAAATTACGGGTCTTTTACCAGTCGCCGGTTTTCAGGTATTCGTCCATGGCCTTGGACGCGACCTTGGCCTGACCCATGGCCAAAATCACCGTAGCGCCGCCGGTGGCCACATCGCCGCCGGCAAACACACCTTTCTTTGAAGTTTTCATCGTCTTTTCGTCAACCGTCACCACGCCGTGGCGGGCCACTTTGAGATCGGGCGTGGTCTTGGGAATGAGCGGGCTGGGGCTTTGGCCGACGGCGATGACGACAATGTCTGCCGAGATGCGAAAATTGGAGCCTTCCACGGGCACCGGGCGGCGGCGGCCAGAGGCATCTGGCTCACCCAGCTCGTTCTTGAGACATTCCAGTTCTTTGACGCGGCCTTTATCATCGCCGTGGATGGCCACTGGCCCGGTCAGCAGCATCATGTTCACGCCTTCTTGTTCGGCATGGTGGATTTCTTCGGTGCGGGCGGGCATTTCGTCGCGCGAGCGGCGGTAGACGATGATAGATTCCTCAGCGCCCAAGCGCAGCGCGGTGCGCGAGGAATCCATGGCCACATTGCCGCCGCCGATGGTGATGACTCGCCGTCCACGCGCAATGGGCGTGTCGTAATCGGGAAAGCGATAGGCTTTCATCAGGTTGGCGCGGGTCAGGTATTCGTTGGCCGAATACACGCCGCTGAGGTTTTCGCCGGGGATGTTGAGGAACCAGGGCAGCCCTGCGCCGGAACCCAGAAAGATGGCGTCGAACTCTTCTAGCAGTTCATCTAATGTGGCGGTATTGCCCACCACAAAGTCTTTGATCAGCTTGACACCCAGGCTGCACACATAGTCCACTTCGCGGCGAACGATGGCCTTGGGCAGACGGAATTCAGGGATGCCGTATACCAGCACGCCGCCGGCCTCGTGCAGCGCCTCAAAGATGGTGACATGATGCCCCAACTTGGCCAGGTCGGCGGCTACAGTGAGGCCAGCCGGCCCCGCGCCCACCACGGCTACCTTTTTGCCGGTAGATGGGGGCAAGGCAGGAACGGGCAGCTCGCCTTGCGCAGCCTCCCAATCGGCCACAAATCGCTCCAGCCGCCCAATGCCCACAGGCTCGTATTTCTTGCTTAGGGTGCACACACCTTCACACTGCGCTTCTTGTGGGCACACGCGGCCTGTGACGGCGGGCAGGGCATTGGTTTCTTTGATCAGGTTGATCGCGCCGCGGAAATCGCCCAGGGCCACCAATTGCAAAAAACCGGGGATGTTGATGTTGACCGGGCAGCCTTGCATGCACTGGGGACGGGCGCATTGCAGGCAGCGCTCGGCCTCGGCCACGGCTTGCTCGGCGGTGTAGCCGAAGGGCACCTCGTTATAGTTCTTGACCCGCACCTCCGGCGCTTGTTCCGGCATGGGGGTTTTGTTGGGGATGATTTTCTTTTTTGCCATTATCCACCTGCCTTTGCCAATTCGCTTTCGAGCTTGCACTGGTGCTGCCAACGTTCCACCGACACTTGTTCTTGTTCGCGATAGTATTGCATGCGCGACAGCAGCATGTCCCAGTTCACTTTGTGCGCATCGAATTCGGGGCCATCCACGCAGACAAACTGAGCGCCTTCTTCCAAGACCACCCGGCACCCGCCGCACATGCCGGTGCCATCAATCATGATGGTGTTCAGGCTGACGATGGTGGGCACGTTAAAGGGCTTGGTGGCCAGCGAGACAAATTTCATCATGATGGCCGGGCCAATGGCCCAGATTTTGGCAATGTCTTGGGCGCGCGCTTGCAAGATTTCTTTGAGCGGCTCGGTGATGAGCGCTTTGCGCGCAAAAGAGCCATCGTCGGTGCAGACAATCAATTCGTCCGAGACAGCCCTCATGCGGTCTTCCCAAAACAGCAGGCTCTTGTTGCGGGCCGCGATGATCGAGATGACGTGGTTGCCGGCTTCTTTGAGCGAACGGGTGATGGGATAGATGGGCGCAATGCCAACACCCCCGCCCATGCAAATGATGGTGCCGTAATTTTCAATCTCGGTGGGGTGGCCCAGCGGGCCGGCCACGGTGGCGAATGAATCGCCTACCTTGAGCGTGCCCATTTGCATAGTAGATTTGCCCACTTCTTGGAAAATGAGCGTTATCGTGCCGGCCTGCCGGTCGTAATCGGCGATGGTCAGCGGGATGCGCTCGCCTGGTTCGTCAATGCGGACGATGACAAATTGCCCGGCCTTGGCCTTGTGGGCAACGTGGGGCGCTTGCACAATCATCAGCTTGACGACATCGCTTAGCACCTGTTTTTCTAGAATTTTGTACACAATGTCCTCCTGAAATGAGAATCTCTTAATTGTTTATGGGGTCGGGCCTGGTGTAAGCGTAGGCTTTAAAGGCGGCTCAATCCACATGAACGAGCGCACTTGGCCGGGCAGGCTAAAGTCCTCATAGGTTGGTATGCTGTTGCTGCCCTGCGGGTCGTCAATTTGGCGAACGACGCGCACGCTCCATTTGAACAGGCGCTGGTTGTCGTTGGGAGCCGGATACAGCTCGACCGGCACATACAGCGCGGTGGTTTTGGTCCTAAACTCTTCTGGTGACTGCTCCGACCCTGGTCGCTCAAGTGTAACCGCATACCACTCGCTAGAGCGCAAAAGCGCCACCGCGGCCCATTGCAGCAAAATGGGTGTTTCGTCGCCTTCAAAGGTGGCCGCATCTAGCGGCGAGAGCAGCGCCGGGGGCGAGTATTTGGCCAGCGGCGTTGGGGTAGGGGATGGGCCCTGGGTGGGCGTGGCGGTGGGGCCAACTGGGATGACCAATTGCTGCCCGATTTGAATGTCTTCTGCGTTTTGAATGTCGTTGAGTTGTTGAATTGTCCTCATGGACACGCCATACTCTTGAGCGATTCCGAGTAGTGTTTCGCCTGCCTGCACCACGTGAATAATGGTGCCAGAATTTGGCCCAGGTTGGGGCGGCCCGGCCTCGCCGGGGATGATCAACACCTGCCCAACCTGGAGGATATCGCCTTCACTCATATTGTTAATGGCCAAGAGAGCGTCTACCGTTGTGTCGTAAAAGTCTGCAATGGTTGATAGCGTCTCGCCGGCCTTGACGGTGTGTTGCCTGGGCGGAATAGGCGTTACAGTCAGCAGGGGGGTTGGGGTGGGAGCGGGTGTGTTGCTTGGGCCGGGGGTTGGCTCTGTAGTGGGCGTAGATTCGAGAGTAGGCGTGGCAGAGGGATCGGGCGTGCTGGCGCGGTTGACCAGTGTCATAAATCCCCACACAATGCCCACCAGCAAGGCCAGGCCCAAAACCGTCATTAGAACCTGGATCAAGATATTTCTTGGGCTCCATTTGCGTTCGGTTGGCGCGGCCGGCGCTGGCGGCTCTACGGGGGGTGGCTCGGGCGGGGCTTGCAGGTCCGCGCCGCAGCTCAGGCATGTTTTGGCGCGCGAAGAGACCTTGGCGCCGCAACTGGGGCACGCGCGGGGCTGGGTATCTTGGGCCGTAATAGGAGGTTCTTGTGCCATATCTGATTCACTCAAAGGGAATATATTAGAGTTTATCGGAAATAACGCAGCCAACGTATCCCCATACGTTGGCGGACGGGCATGGGGATGCCCGTCCTATTTCCGATAATGTCTATTGTACCACAACCGCGCAGGAATGTTTTTTAGCTCTTGCAGGTTACTGGCCGGTAGGGCTGCCGGCCAACCCCAACTCGGCGGCGCGCGCCTGCATTGCCGCCAATACCACACCGACGTGCTCCCACAGTTCCACGCCCAAGTCTGCCGCCGCCTTTTCAATGTCTTGCCGGTTGACGCCGGCGGCAAAAGCCTTGTCTTTCCATTTATTTTTTATGGATTTTATTGTCACATCGGCAATGTTTTTGCTAGGCCGCACAAGGGCAACTGCAGTGACCAAGCCGCTTAGTTCGTCCACAGCGCACAGGGCCTTGTCCATCAAGGTTTCGCGCGGCACATTGGTGTATTCGGCCGCGTGTGAGAGGATGCTGCGGATAATGCCTTCAGGCCAGCCGCGTTCACGCAGGATTTTGCTGCCCGCGACGGGATGAGCTTCGATGGTCAGGTCGGGGTATCGCTCATAGTCAAAGTCGTGCAGCAAGCCCACGGTGGCCCACAGTTCTTCATCTTGCCCAAAGCGGCGCGCATAGGCGCGCATGGCAAACTCGACCGCCAGCATGTGCTTGCGCAGGCTATCGCTTTGGGTGAATTCAGATACCAGTTGCCAGGCTTGTTCTCGATTTGCTTCCATGCATGCCATTATACCATAGCGCGGCATGCTTTGCGCCGCATTGTTTCCTTGTAACCGTTCAGTCGGCGTCGATTTTCTACCACGAAGGACGCAAAGGGCACCAAGTAGAGTGCAAAAGTGGCCGCCTTTTATGCTTTGCCTCTTTGCTGTCCTTTGTGGTTATACATCATCCATCTGAACGCTTACGTTCCCTTTATTCAGCGATGGCATCTGGCACCTCTTGCTCCAAGCGCCGGATGCGTGGGTTGAGATAGGCCAAAAGGCTTGTGGCTACGATGATCCCCCCGGCTAGCACCCACATCAAGCCGATGCCGCGGCCCGAACCTGTTTCAAGTATGATTCCAACCCAGGTATTGGCCAAAGCGCCGCCCTGGCGCATGAGGGGCTCAAAGACCCAGTCGGCCAGCGGGCCGGCGGTGAGATAAGCCAACGGCGTGATGATGGTGGCCAGCATAAAGCGCAAAGAGAACACGCGCCCCTGCGCTTCTGGGGCTACCTTGGATTGCCAGATGGCGTTGCTGATGCTTTGGACAATTGAGAGCAGAAAGACATTGATGGTAATGCCGACTGCGGGAAAGGCGGGGTTGACGCGCAGCCCCGCGATGATGATGCCGACCGTATACAGCATGATCCCGCCAATCACTACCTGCACGCGCCGCGTCTTGGGGCCGCCCCAGGCCGAGGCTGCCAAGCCGCCCGCCAGCGCCCCCATACCCATGATCATTTGGATGACGCCAAGCACACTGGCCGAGTGACGCGAGAGGATCATTGGGGTGGTTAGCACAAATGTGATGCTGAGGAAGAAATTGACGGTAGCATAGTAGGCAAGCAAACCCAGCAAGCCGGGCCGTTCCCTGAGATAGTTCAGGCCAAAGTTGATGTCATTGAGCACCTGGCTTGCATGCTGCCTGGGCGATGGCTCTGCCTGAGGCTGTGGAATGCGCACAATCAGCAGGGCAAAGATGGCGAAAAAGTAGGTGACAAAATCAATAGTGGGTGAGGCTAGATCCAAGAATAGAAACAACCTGACCCAGCCAGATGATGGTGAATGTTTTTAGCCCCGCTGATTTAGCAGAGATATTTCCATTCATCAGATTATTTCCTCTAGTGCGGTCAAGCCGCCATAGCCTGCCCTTTGAACTGGCTTGTATACAGCTTGTAATAAAAGCCCTTGTGCGCCAGCAAGGATTGATGATTGCCGCGCTCGACAATCTGCCCGTCGTTGATGACCAGGATGCTGTCGGCCTCTCGGATTGTGCTCAGGCGGTGAGCGATGACAAAGCTGGTCCGCCCTTCCATCAAGCGCAGCATGGCTTCTTGGATGTGCCTTTCCGTGCGGGTATCTACACTGCTGGTTGCCTCGTCCAAGATGAGGATGCCCGGATCGGCCAGGATGGCGCGCGCGATGGCCAGCAACTGGCGCTGTCCCTGGCTCAAGTTGCTGCCCCGCTCCGAAAGCTCGGTTTGGTAGCCCTGCGGCAGGCGGCGGATGAAATGATCGGCGTTAGCCAGCTTGGCCGCTGCAACGACCTCGTCGTCTGTGGCATCGAGCCGGCCGTAACGGATGGTTTCCATCACCGTATCGGAAAACAGGAACGTATCTTGCAAAACAATGCCCAACTGGCGGCGCAAGTCGTCTTTCTTTAGCTGGCGGATATCTTTTCCATCCACAGTGATGCGGCCGCTATTGATATCGTAAAAGCGCGTCAGCACGTTGACGATGGTGGTCTTGCCTGCTCCCGTTGGGCCGACCAGGGCCACCGTTTGCCCCGGCTCGGCGTGAAACCCAACTTGCCTGAGAACGGGCACGTCTGGATTGTAGCCAAAGCAGACATTTTCAAAGACCACCTTACCCGCCACTTGATCTAGCGGATAGGCGTCTGGCGCGTCGGGTGGTTCTGGGGTCTCGTCCAAAATCTCAAAGACACGCTCTGCGCCTGCGATGGCGCTTTGAATCTGCGCGTACAATTGGGCCAGTTGGTTCAACGGCTGCGAGAAATTTCGCGCATAGTTGATAAAGCTGGCAATCGCGCCCACCGTCGCCAAACCCTGCAGCGCCATCCATCCCCCCGCGCCCGCGATGACGGCAAAGCCCAGATTGTTGACCATGTTCATCATCGGCCCCACAAACCCGCCAAAGATCTCGGCCTGGGTGGCCGCGCGGCGCAGCCGGTGGTTGGTCTCGTCGAACGAGCTGATGGCGGCCTGCTCGCGCACATAGGCTTTGACTACCCGCTGCCCGGTGATTGTTTCTTCGATGATGCCGTTCAGCTTGCCCAGGGTCTTTTGCTGTTCACGGAAACCCTTGCGTGTTTGTTCTCCTACCACGTTGCTCAAAAAAACCATCAACGGGATCGTAATCAGGCTGACGAGGGCCAGCCGCCAATTGATCAGGCACATTACCACCACCACCCCGGCTACGCTCAAGATGCTGGAAATGAACTGAATAATCCCCTCGTTGAGCACATTGCTCACGTTCTCCACATCGTTTGCCAGGCGGCTCATCAGCTCGCCGTGGGGACGCTGGTCAAAGAATCGCAGTGGCAGCGTTTGCAGCTTGATAAAGAGCGCGTTGCGAATGTCGCGCACGGTGCGCTGGGCCACGCTGGCCATCACATAGCTCTGCAGCCAGGTAGTCAGCGACGTTGCCACATACGCGGCAATCATCAACATCGCAATGCGGGCCAACCCAGAAAAATCACCGCTTGCGATATATATGTCAATGGCAACGCCCATCAAGTACGGCCCCAGCAACGCCAGGCCCGATGACAGGGCGACCAATACGACGCTGCCGATCAATAGCCACCTTTGTCGCCGCAAGTAGCCCCACAGGCGGCGCAGCGTGCCTTGCACATCTTCGGCCCGGCTCGTGCTTGCCATGTGCATGCCTGGTCCGCCACGGGGAGGGCCAAAGCCCGGCGGGCCGGCCAAGCCATCTCTTTTTATCGGCGCAGAGGAATCTTTGGTGTTGGGGCGATTTTCACGCATTGGTCATCACTCCATTCCCCAACTGAGAATTGTAAATCTCGCGATAGATTGAGCTTGACGCCAGTAGCTCGCCGTGTGTCCCTTCTGCAACGATCTGACCGTCATCCAACACCAAGATTTTATCGGCGGTCAGCACCGTGCTGATGCGCTGTGCAACCACGAAACTTGTCCTGAGCGGAGCCGAAGGGCTGGCGCGGTTTTTCATCACCTCTTCCAGCGCGTCTTGGATCTTGGTTTCTGTCTCCACATCAACAGAACTGGTGCTGTCATCCAGGATCAATATGGCCGGCCGGGTGAGCAGCGCGCGGGCGATGGCAATCCGTTGCTTTTGCCCGCCAGAGAGGTTGACGCCGCGCTGGCCGACTATCGTGTTGTAACCTTCGGCAAAGCCGGTGATGAATTCGTGCGCCTGGGCGGCCTGGGCCACGGCGATGACTTGTTCATCTGTGGCGTCAGGCTGGCCGTAACAGATATTGTCGCGGATAGTGCCGCTGAACAGCACTGATTCTTGCAGGGCAATGCCAATATTGCGACGCAGCGCATCCTCTCGAATGTCTCGCACGTCTACGCCATCCAGGGTCACGCGCCCGCCAGTCACGTCGTAGAAACGCGGGATGAGGTGGATCAGGCTAGATTTGCCCGATCCGGTGGCGCCCAAAATCGCCACCGTCTGCCCCGGCTCGGCCACAAAACTAATGCCATTCAGCACCGGGGCTTGTTCTTGGCCATTGTAGCCAAAGGTCACGTTTTCAAAGGCAACCCGTCCCTGGGCTGCAAAGGCGCTGAGCGCATTGGGTTTGCTCTGCACCTGTGGCGCGCTGTCAAGCACTTGGTTGATGCGGTCGGCCGATGCCTTGGCGCGCGCGGTCATCATCACCAACATGCTCACCATCATCACCGACATTAACGTCCGCATCAAATAATTGATAAAGGCAATGATTTGCCCAATCTGCATCGAGCCGCTTGTGACCTGGCGTCCGCCGAACCAGATTGCGCCGACAACCCCCAGGTTGAGGGCCAGCATCACAAATGGCATGGCCACTGCCACAGTGCGCGCCGCGCGGATGGTCTGGTTCATCAGGTTGTCGTTTGTTGCCCCAAAGCGCTGCTCTTCGTAATCGGCTCGCACAAAAGCCTTGACCACGCGCATGCCTGCCAGGTTCTCTTGCATCACCGTGTTCAGGTTATCGAGCTTGGCCTGAACCAGGCCAAACATCGGAGACGCTTTGCCAATGACCCAGGCGACTGCTGCCAGCACCAGCGGAGCTAACACGAGCAGCAACAGCGCAAGCTGCGGGCTGGTCAGAACGGCCATGATGAGGCTGCCCAGCAACATGAGCGGGGCGCGCACCATAATCCTGAGCAGCATACCCACCACCTGCTGCACCTGAGTAACGTCGTTGGTCAGGCGCGTGACCAACTGGCCGGTCTCTAGCTCATCCAGGTTACCAAAAGAGAATGACTGCACCTTGCAGAAAAGCGCGTGGCGCACGTCAGCGCCAAAGTTTTGGGCCGCCAGCGTGGCGAACACCGTGCAGCCCAGGCCGCCCACAGCGCCAACCAGCGCCAGTCCAACCATCAGTAAGCCGGTGTTGATGACAACGGCCATGTCGAGCCGGGCGATGCCTTGGTCAACAATGTGCTGAATCAGCCGGGGCTGCATCAGATCCATCGCAACTTCGAGGATCATGAGCAGCGGGGCCAGGGTGGCCCACTGCCAATATGGTTTGAGAAATTGAGCCAGTTTTAGCGACGATTTCATATTATCCAACCTCCCATTATAAACCGGTCTGGGAAAAATGGGTTGACCTGATTATTGCCTCTCCTGCCCCTGGCGCGTTATCTTGTAGTGCTACTGGGCCACCATGCTGCTCACTGGCGCATGGGGATGCGCCAGATACGGTTGTTTGGAAACTAGGGTGCTGGGCTGCTTGACATTTGGTATACCGAGTGGTATACTGGCCTTGAAGGATGTACAATGGACAATCGCTCGAACATATTAGCGTGCGCATTGCGGCTCTTTGCATCACGTGGGTACGATACCGTTGGTATACAAGAGATTGTCAATGTGGCCGGCATCACCAAGCCCACCCTGTATCATTACTTTGGAAGCAAGCAAGGCTTGCTAGAGGCATTGCTCAAGGAGCATTTTGACCGGCTCTACGACCGGGTCGAACAGGCCGCCACCTATACAGGTGATTTGCCGTTTACGCTGGAAAAAGTGGTGGCGACCTATTTTCTCTTTGCCAAAGAGCAGCCGGCCTTTTACAGAATGCAGCTAGCCATGTGGTTTGCCCCGCCTAAAAGCGATGCGCACAAAGCCGTGGCGCAGTTCAACCTCAAGCTGCACCAACTGATTGAGACAATGTTTATCAAGGCTGCCCATAATCACGGGAATATGAGAGGACGGCACGAGGCGTATGCCGCGACGCTGTTGGGGATGATCAACACCTATATTGCTCTGTCGCTCAACGGCCATGCCAAACTGAATGACGAGCTGATCTACAAAGCCACTCATCAATTCATGCATGGCATTTTTTCGTAATTGCTATATATTTTTGGAGTGATATTATACCTACTGGTAAGTATATAAAGAGGAGGTTTTGTCATGAAACACTGGACCTATGATTCAATCTTTTATCACATCTATCCACTAGGGTTGTGCGGCGCGCCGCCCCAGAATGATTTTTGCTCTCCGGCCAACCCGCGACTAGAGCAACTGTACGGTTGGATGGATCATCTGCAAGCATTAGGTGTCAACGCGCTCTATCTGGGGCCGCTATTTGAATCTAGCGCGCATGGCTATGATACGGTTGACTATTACCACGTGGATCGCCGCCTGGGCAACAATGAAACGTTGATGAAACTTGTCCCCGCGTTCCATCAAAAGGGAATTCGCGTCATACTCGACGGGGTGTTTAATCATGTGGGGCGGAATTTTTGGGCTTTTTATGATGTTCAAACCCAGGGCGAGCACTCGCGGTATTGCGATTGGTTCAAGGGTCTCCGCTTTGGGACACGCAGCCCCTATAATGACTCCTTCACCTACGAAGGTTGGAACGGCCATCACAACTTGGTCAAGCTCAATCTTCGTAACCCGACAGTCAGGGATCATCTTTTCCAGGCCGTTGCCATGTGGATGCGAGAGTTTGACATTGATGGATTGCGCTTGGATGTTGCCGACTGTATTGAGCTGGATTTTCTGCAAGCACTGGCGGCTTTTTGCAAGGGCATCCGCCCGGATTTTTGGTTGATGGGAGAAGTGGTGCATGGCGACTATCGGCGCTGGGCCAACCCCGACACGCTCGACTCTGTGACCAACTATGAATGTTACAAGGGACTGTATTCTAGCCTCAACGACAAAAATTATTATGAAATTGCCTATGCGCTAGAGCGCCAATTTGGCAAGAACGGGTTGTACAGCCAGTTGCCCTTGTATGCCTTTGCCGATAACCACGATGTGAATCGCGTAGCGAGCCAGCTTGAAAACCCGGCCCACTTGTACCCTTTGTATGGTTTGTTGTTCACCATGCCGGGCGTCCCCTCAATTTATTACGGCAGCGAGTGGGGCATCGAGGGAAAAAGAAATAATGGGTCAGACGCGCCGTTGCGGCCTTGCTTGAATCTGGGCGATGTTTCGCAAAACGGCCCCCAGCCCCAATTGGCCCGCTTGATTGCCCGCCTGGCCAAAATTCGACTGGCGTCCCAGGCTTTGCGATACGGCAGCTATAGCCAGCTTTTAGTCAGCCACGAGCAATTGGCTTTTGCCAGGCAAACCTCTGAGGAATGTGTTGTCGTGGCGCTCAATGCTGCAAATAAAGCGGTTCCGTTTGAGGTGAATATCCCGCCGCATCCCGGCAGCCGGTTAGTTGATTTGTTGAACGAGGGGGAATGTTTTGAGATACAGGCTGGTAAGGCGAGGATAGGCGCTGTTCCGCCGTGCTGGATGAGGATCATGGCGGTTACACCCTAGTATGGCATATTGTGTGCCACAACCAAATTTTTCGAGATAATCACAATGCTAAGCTAACGCCGCGTTGTTTCGATGGGCAGCTTTTCACCCAGCACGGGCAGGGGATGCAAGAGGTTCACATCCAGCCACGCGCTCACCAGGGCCGGCGTTTCCCGAACCCACCACCATTGTGCGTAGGGAGGAGTATACGTGCGGCGGTCGGCCACTGCTCCCACCGACTGTATGCCAAATGAGTCGCATAAATAAAGCGCTCGGTCGAGGTGAAATCGTTGGGTGACGATGATGGCCTCTTGAACCTCAAAGATTTCTTTGGCGCGGTAGCACGAATCATAGGTGCGGCGGCCGGCGTAATCTGGCACGATGTCCTCATCAGGCACGCCCATTTGGAGCGCCAGTTGGCGCATCGCTTCCGGCTCGTTGTACCATTCAAAGCGGTTGTCGCCGCTCATTAGCAGCTTGCTCACTTTGCCTGCCTTGTACAGATCAACCGCAGTTGCCACCCGGTCGTACAGCGCCGGGGTGGGGCTGCCATCGGCCCACAGGCCAGCGCCGAGCACCAGCGCCACCGGCGCGGGCGGCACAGCCTGGATGTCATCATAGATGCGCGCCCGAACAACCCCGTACACCCATAGCCGGAATATCCAGGGCAAGATTAGGGCGCTGATTGCTAGAGCGCCTGAAATGACAAGAATTTTTCGCCAGGGCTTGGACATTACTTCACCGACACGATGATACCACAAGATGGCGGGTTAGGCTATCAGCGTAAGCGTTGGGTGGTCTGTCTCAATTTGGCGCATTGAATTGTGTGAGTGTGTTGTACAGGAGCGTGACGAACAGATTCAAATGCTGGTCAACCCTGCCTGGAAAAGTCGAGTCAAGATAATCGAGGGTGTCATACCTGGTATGCCAGATTTTGCCCCGCTGGCCCAAATGTTTGGCCACTTGGGTCATGCCATCTTTTTCGCCCAGGTTCCAGTTGGTCGCCTCGAAATATACAAAGGGGATGCCGGCGTCTTGGAACGGACCATAATCTGCACAGTCGCAGGGTGTTCCATCCGGCGCATCCAACTCGCTGGCAGCCTTTGTCTCTAGACCCAGGCTCGCATCGCGCGCCATCTTGAGGATCCAATCTCGCATACTGCCCGCTCCGGCATCGCCGTAGACATAGGCAATGTCGCCAGCGGTCAGACTGTCTAAATTGATCATGCCGACCGTATTTTGAATGTCGGCTTTACTCATCTGGCGGACATAGTAACGTGAACCATCGAGATCCTCTTCTTCAGCGCCAAAGGCGATAAAGCGAATCGTATAGGGTGTTTGGATGCTCTGGAGACTCTCGGCCACTTGCAGCATTACGGCCACCCCCGAAGCATTATCGTCGGCTCCTTGTCCATCGCCGGTCGAATCGTAATGCGCGCCCACAATGATTTCTCTGGGCGACAGGCCCGGCTTGGCAGCGATCACATTGGCGGATGTCTTTTTCCTGTCATCTTGCGCAGTAAAGGAAAACGGCTGCACTTGGGTGGGGTAGCCATACCCTTCAAAGGCAGCCTGGATATATTCGGCGGCTTGCGCCTCTTGGCGCGAACCTGCCTGCCGGAGGCCGATTTCTTTGGAGAGGGCCACAAGATGCCGGCGGGCGATTGAGCCAGAGGGCGCGCTGGCTGCTTTTGTTGGAGTGGGCAAGACAATGCTCTCTATCACTGTCTTTGTTGCAGTCGGCCGGATCATCATTTCCATCGCCGGTGTTTTTGTCGGCGCGGGCGCGCCAATGCCCTCGATTGGCGTCTTGGAGGTGGCGGCTGGGACCGGAGTGTTTGCCTCCCAAATCCCGCAGGCCGGCAAGATCAAGAGACATAGCAGCAGCAAGGAAAAGGGCTTGTTCATTATGGTTTGTCTTGGCCTAACCAGTATTCGACGAGCTTGAACGACGCCCCGGCTGAGTCCTTGATGCTTTGTTTGACCAGCCCCACGCCAGGCGCATACCAACTAACGGTCGTCCCTTGGCCAGTGGCGGTCACACGGTAACATTCAAAATCGCCAGCTGGCAGGCTCACTTTTTCTGGAGAGGCCTTCCACGTTATCTGGAGTGAGACGGGAGACGCATTTTCTTCAAATCGTTGCCCGCCCCAAGACCACGGACTAGAGTCAAAGGGTTTTTTGATGATGGGCAGCAAGGGGCCATACACATAACCCTTGACGCGGCCAAAGGTCATTGTATAGTTTTCCAGCAGAATTGCGTTGGTTTGTAATTGATAGAGGTATTGTCCTTTGTAACCGTTGACCGAATCGGTATCCCCTACTTGTTCAGAGACGAGATAGTAGACCTGGCCGTTCTCAACGATCTTGTCCTCTACGATGCGCACGACCTGCTCGTCAAGCTCGTTTTGATAGACCCAACGATAACCCACGGCGAGCGGAAAATAATCTTTTGGGCCAGGGGTGGGCAAGACCGGGGTTTGCAGCGGCGTAAGTTGCACCACGCGGGTATTGGTGGGGCGCGGGGTGCGCGTGGCTGTGGGCAGTGGGGTGGCAGTCTTGTTAAGCTTTCGGGCGGTGGCGGCCACAGAGGTGGCTAGCTGGCGATTGGCCTTGGTTTCTGTTTGAATCAACCACAGTCCCATTCCTATCACCGTGCCAATTGAGACAAAGCCCATCACGCCAATTGCAATCCATTGCCATGGTTTGAATTTCTTCATACCTCTTCCTTTGCCAAGTGTTGGAATAGATTGGTGTATTAGAGTTTATCGGAAATAACGCAGCCAACGTATCCCCATACGTTGGCGGACTGGCACACTTGCACCTGCGCTGCGCTTGGCCCCTTCGGGAGTGCAGCCTGCCTGGCGCAGACAGGGTGTGGGGATGCCCGTCCTGCTATTTCCGATAAGGTCTATTATATCACGAAGCCATCAGGAAGGGTGGAAGGGAAATTTTTCCAGGCGATAGAAGCAATAGGGGTTATTGTAAGGCGATCCGCTTGCCGCGTGGGCCAGGTCGGAACAGCCCCCCCGGCAGTCTGGCCCGTGAGGGCAACTGGCGCAAAAACCGCCCAGCAATTCTGGCGTAAAGCGGCGATTGAGGGCAAAGGCGTTAGGGTCGCGCCACAGTTCGATGATGGAACGCTGGCGCACGTTGCCTTCCACAAAATTATCGGGCAGCGACAGGCAGCCTTTGACGCCGCCATTGCTCTGGATGCCCAGCGTATCCAGGCCAGCCGTGCAGCCCTGCCACGCGCAGCCGGGTGGCAGCAGGTTGCCTAGCTGCGTCGAGTGATAACCCAGGTCGTGCGCGCCTGCCACCGGCAAAATAGGCCAATCGTATTTGTGCCGGGCCAGGCGCAGCCACAAGCCTACCCAGTAAAATTCCAGCGGCGTTAGTTGGTCAGTTTGCTCCATGCGGGCGCCATTGCAGGTAGCTACCTGCACTTGCCAGTGGATGCCCTGGCCTAAAAGCTGGCGCGCCAACGCGGGTAGTTCGTACAAGTTGCGCCGGGTCAGCGTGGTGATGACCGAAACAGGCAAAGCGGCGGCGCGCAAGGAGTGGATGGCGCGCCACACCCGTTCGAACGAGCCGGTCACGCCACGCTGAGCATCGTGCACCTTGGCGCGCGCGCCATCTAGGCTCAGGCCCACCGTGCGCGGCGCGAGGGCGCGAATCTGTGCGATGCGTTCTTGATCTATCAGCCAGCCGTTGGTAAAAATGACCAATTCGACCCCGCCTGCTTTGAGCCGCTCGGCAATATTGAACCAATCGGGGCGCAAAAACAGCTCGCCGCCCATCAGCGTAACTTCCTGGCAGGAAAGTTGAGCCAGGTCGTCGGCCAGGCGCAGCGCCTCGGCGGCCGTCAATTCATCGGGGCGGGCATGGCCGGCGGTGGCCCCGCAGTGCAGGCAGCGCAGGTTACATTCCAGCGTAATTTCCCACACACAGCAGCGCACGGTCTTCATTCAAGCGCCTCCTGGCTTACCGGCCCCAGGAAGGCGGCCAGGTTTTCTGGCTGGCGATCAGTCACCGCGTCCATCTCGGCCTGGAGCGCGTCTGCCGCTTCTGGCAGCAACTCGATCAGCGCGGCATAATGGCCTAGCGCATCCAGACGGCGATTTTCTGCCAGGGCCAGCCGGGCCAAGTTCCAGATGGGTAAGGGATTGTCAACATCGTAGCTTGCGGCGGCGTGCAAATGTTGTTGGGCGGCTGCCAGGTGGTTGTGCGCAAAGGCGCGTATGCCGCGGGCGGTCTCTTGGCGCGCAAGAAGCGCCACCGTCTCGGCGCAAAAGAATGTTATCTGGCGGTCGGCTGGCGTTATGGTGATCGAATCGAACCAATCGCTGACTGGGCGTAATGCCGCTTCTTGGGGATGCAAGCGTGATGTCAGGTAAAGGCTGACCTGGTCCGCAAAGCGGCGCAGGCGCACTGTTTGTGTGCCGGGCGGGGCCTGGCTTTGGCGCAGGCAGGCTGCCATGCGGGCGGGCAAGCCCTCGCTTATCAACGAACGGGCAAGTTCAATGTGGGGCCGAGCGGCTGCGGCGGGCGCCAGGTCCTGGGCTATCAGCGCCTGAAGCGCAACCAGTGTAATGCGCGGATCGTAACGGGCGCTTGCGCCCAGGATGGCAGCCAAACAAGCCTCTGGGCCGTCTTGCGGCAAGGCTGCCACTGCGCTCAGTATACGGCTGCATATAGTTTCCAGGTGAGCCAGGTAGGGTGGGGCGGTGAGCGGGTTGATGATGCCCGCCGCAACAAAGCCAGTGTGCAGGCGTGCGCTCAAGTTAGTCAGGGCATCGCTTGACTTGATGGCGCAAAGCCGCAAAGTGGGTTGGGGCGCATCTGGCCGGGTGATTTCTAGTTGGGCCAAGCCTGCCTGTTCGGCCACGGCGCGCAGGTCACTTTCGTCAAAGAGCGTGCGGTGATTATAGCCGGGCCAGGACAGGCCAAACAGCCAGTGCAGCGCGCTCGCGGGCGGATCGGCTTGGGCGGCGGCCAGACAAGCGGCAGACCGATGGGGTGTTTCGATGACGAGCGTTCCGCCCGGCGCCAGGACGCGGGCCCATTCGGCCAGGGTGTAGAGCGTGCCCGCATAGCCCAGATGCTCAACCAGTTGATAAGCTTCGATGTGGGTGATACTGTTTTCGGCAAAAGGCAGGCGCAGTGCATTGGCCTGCACATCGGCGGCGGTCAGGTCGTACAAGTCAAGGTTGATTACGCCGGGATGAAAAGCCAGCCCGCAGCCCAGGTGCAAAGTGGTCATGGCCTAGCCAAAGACTGAGTACAGTGTGCCGGCCATGTAAAAGCTTTGGCTGCGCCGGAGAGTGTTGATTAACTCGTTGATTTCTTCTGGCGCAAGTTGGCCGCTGTGCAGCAGGTCAATCGTTTTCAAATAACCGACATTGTCCGGTTTGCATGGAATCCAAAGTTGGGCGTTGCAGGCCGCACAACTGATGTGGTCACTGATATTCAGTCGCCCACATTCCAGGCAGATCAGCTCGGCGGTTTCGATAAAGATTGGATTGCCTTGCATGATTTGTGGGCGCGCCGGCTGGCCGGCAATGTGCTTTAGGTCCTGAGCCGCTTTGGCTGAAAGCTTGGTTTTTTTCGTCATATTTCTCCAAAGACCGAATACTTGGTGCCGGCCATGTAAAAGCTGTATTGTTGTCTGAGGCTATCGAGCAGAGCAAGAATTTTTTCTTGGGTTAGTTGGCTGCCCTGCAAGAGGTCAATGGCCTTTAAATATCCACTGTTGTCTGCTCCCATTGGAAACCCAAGCCGGGTATTGCAGTGGGTGCAGTGTATATCCTGTGGGGAGGCAACCTGACCACATTCCAGGCAAATGAGGGCCTCAACCGCCAAAAATTCAGGTCCAAAAACGCTGTAGCGGGTTCCGGCAGTATAGTGGCTTTGATGAAAAAAGATAGTGTCTTGGGCTTGCTGGGCTTGTTCCGGTGTCAAGCGGCCCTGGTCTACGAGATCATCCAGTGTGATAGTTGGCGCAGGTTCTTCAACGGGCTTTACATTTTGGGCTGCTTGGTGGCCCAGGCCGACAGAGCGTGTAGGCGCAGAACGCGTCAGGGAACGGTCTGGCGGCGACATAGGTAACGCAATCTGCCGCAGAGCCAGAGCCACCTGGGGGTCTAGTCTCTGAATGACTAGATCCAGGTCAAGCCCGCCGCGTGCTACGGCCAGGCGCAAAAATTCCTCAGGCGCTAAGGTGGAAAGGTCATTTGCCATACAATCATCTCCTCAGGTTTATCCACAAACATCCCCCGACCAGCGGCTTGCATGGGCAACCGTTCAGCCGAAGGTGATTTTCTACCACGAACCCCCTGCTTGCGCGGGGGCAGGTGGCACAAAGGACACCAAGGGCAAAACAGGCTAAGAAATCGCCTCGAGCTCGCTGCCCAGTTTTTCTTGCTTGGTCTTGAGATCGGCTAGCTTGTCTCGCTCACGCTGTACCACGGCTGCCGGCGCGCGCTGGCTAAACTCGCTAGCCAGCAGGTTTTCGCTCTTGGCAAGCATTGCTTCTACTTGTGCCAGCTCGTTGCTCAGGCGAGCTTTTTCGGCCTCGATATCCACCATCTGGGCAAAGGGCAGGTAGATGGTCACGGCTCCCAACACCAGCGGCAGGGCCTTTTGGGGCGCAACTTGGACTGATTCCAAAACCACCAGGCCGGCTTCCTCTAGCCTGGCCAGCATGCACAGCTCGGCGCGGTGAGCCTCGAACACGGGCGCGTGCTCGCCGGCAATGACCATGGCGGCGGTGCGCTTTTCGGGCTTGACGTTATACTCGGTCCGGGCGTTGCGAATGGCGCGAACGGCGTCCATCAACAGGGCCATGTGCTGCTCGGCTTTTTCATCTACCGGGCCAGGCTGGGGCCACGGCGCTATGATGAGGGCCTGGGGCCAGGCGGCTTGTTGCTGATGAGTGGGTTTGCTGCCCAGCGCGGCCTGGCGCAAGTGCTGAAAGACGCTTTCGGTCACAAAAGGAATATAGGGGTGCAACAGGCGCATGCTTTGGTCGAGCGCCTCGACCAGCATGGGGCGGGCGCGCTCGATATCGAGTTTGCTCATCTCCAAGTACCAGTCGCAATAGTCGCCCCAAAAGAATTCATAGATGATGCGCCCGGCTTCGCCAAACTGGAAATCGTCAATAAGGCGGGTGGCATCGGCAATCGTCCGGTTCAGGCGAGAGCGAATCCAGCGTTCGGGAAGATTCAAGGTTGCGGATTTCAGATTCAAGATTTCAGATTGCAAATTCAGGCTTGGAGGGGCCGAGTCTGGAATTTGCGATTCTAAATTTGAAATTACATAGCGCGCCGCGTTCCAAATCTTGTTGGCAAAGTTGCGGTTGGCTTCTACGCGCTGTATGCTCAGGTTCATGTCGTTGCCGGGGGTTGAGCCGGTGAGCAGCGTATAGCGCAGCGCGTCGGTGCCATATTCGTCAATCACCACCATCGGGTCAATGGCATTGCCCAGCGTTTTGGACATTTTGCGTCCGTGCTCGTCGCGAATCAATCCGTGCAGATAGATTGTGTCAAAGGGAACCTGGTCTGTAAATTCCAGGCCAAACATCACCATCCGCGCCACCCAAAAGAACAGGATGTCATAGCCGGTCTCCATCACCGAGGTGGGATAAAATTCACGCAGGTCGGGCGTTTCTTCGGGCCAGCCCAGCGTGCTAAACGGCCACAAGGCCGAGCTGAACCAGGTGTCGAGCACGTCCGCGTCCTGCTCGATGCTATGGCGGCCGCATTTCTCGCACGAGCCCGGGTCGAGCCGGGCGGCCCATTCGTGGCCGCAATCGTTGCAGGTCCACACCGGGATGCGATGCCCCCACCACAACTGGCGGCTGATGCACCAATCGCGGATATTTTCCAGCCAGTTAAAGTACACTTTGTTGAATCGCTCCGGCACGATGCGGATGCGGCCATCGCGCACGGCGGCCATGGCGGCCTGGGCCAGCGGCTTTGTTTTGATGTACCACTGGGTGCTGATCATCGGCTCGATCACTTCACCGCCGCGCTGGGCGTGTGGGATGGTGGTGTTGTAAGGTTCGGTCTTGATGGTCAGGCCGGCCGCTTGCATATCGGCCCACAGCTTTTTGCGGCATTCAAAGCGATCCATGCCAAAGTATGGCCCGGCGGCTTGGCTCATGGTGGCATCGGGCCGCAACACGTTGATGATGGGCAGTCCGTGCCGCTGGCCGATTTCGTAATCGGCGGGGTCGTGCCCGGGCGTCACCTTGAGCGCGCCGGTGCCAAACTCGATGGTGACATAGGTGTCGTGGATCACCGGGATGGGCCGGTTGAGGATGGGCACCAGGCACGTTTCGCCGATCAGGTGGCGGTAGCGCTCGTCATCGGGGTGCACCGCCACCGCCGTGTCGCCCAAGATGGTTTCGGGCCGGATGGTAGCCACCGGGATGTATTCGCCCGGCTTGCCGGCGATGGGATATTTAAAGTAATACAACAACGCCTGTTCTTCCGTATATTCAATTTCCAAATCGTCCACTGCCGTCTTGAGGCCAGGCGACCAGTTGACCAGGTACATGCCTTTGTAGATCATGCCTTTTTCGTACAAGCGCACAAAGGCTTCGCGGACGGCGCGGTTGCAGCCCTCGTCCAGGGTAAAGCGTTCGCGCTCCCAATCGCAGCTTGCGCCCAGGCGGCGATGTTGCTGGGTGATGATGCCGCCATATTTTTCTTTCCACTGCCAGGCGCGGCGCAGGAATTCTTCGCGCCCCAGTTCTTCTCTGGCCGCGCCTTCTTCGCGCAGCATCTTTTCGATCTGGAGCTGGGTGGCAATGCTGGCATGGTCGCTGCCGGGCACCCACAGGGCCTTGTCGCCGCGCATGCGGTGGTAGCGAATCATCATATCTTCCAGCGAGGCGGTGATGGCGTGTCCCAGGTGCAGCGGCGCGGTGATGTTGGGCGGCGGCATCGAAATGACAAAGCGGGGCGCGCGTTTTCCGCCTTGGGGCTTGAAATAACCTTGTTTTTCCCACCACTCGTACATGTGCTGCTCGGTGGCTTTGAAATCGTAGGTCTTGGGCATTTCTTTCTTTGCCATTCGGGTTGCTCCTTTATAGTGCCAGCCACAGGTCTTGAATGCCGGTGACGGCTATGGATGACTGAGAAGGTTTAGCGTTGAACGCCATCTCTTGCGCGCGGGTTACGCTGGCAATGTCTAGCTTGGCGCTTGCCAATTTGCCCAGCAACTCTTGATTGAGTGAGGCAATTTCCAGCCGGGCGAGCGGCGCGCCCAGGGGCAGTTGATGCGCCGATTTGTAGCGCCGCACCTCGGTGGCAATGCCCACCAGAGCTTGCCCCACCAACTCGGCTGGCTCGCTGATCAATTCGCTTGAAACCGTGGGCCATTGCGAGACGTGGATTGAATGGATATCTTCTTGTTGGGCAAAATGGTGTTGATATATTTCTTCAGTGATAAAAGGCGTGATAGGCGCCAGCAGTTTGAGAACGGTCAACAGTACAGTGTGCAAGGTGAACCTGGCCGATTCCTTTTGGCTGTCGCCATCTTCAAGCTGGTACAATCTTGATTTTACCATTTCCACGTAATTATCGGCCAGTGTGCCCCAGAAAAAGGCTTCTACCTCGTCTTTGGCCGAAACATGGTCATAATCTCTCAAGCTGGCGGTGGCCCGGCGGATCACGTGCTGTAGCCGGGCAAGAATCCATTGGTCAGTTGGCGTCAGTACGGGGATCGCTCTGGGAACCTGGTAGCCATCAAGAAAGCGCAAAGCAAAGCCGGCTACGTTCCACAGCTTGGTCACCAGCTTGTTGCCAGAGGCGATCTTTTCTTCGCTCACCAGCGAATCGCGCCCCAGGCTGGTGCTGGCGGCCCAATAGCGCACCGCATCGGCGGAATAGCGTTCCATCATGGCCAGCGCATCAAGTGGGTTGTCGCCCTTGGACTTGCTGAGCTTGACGCCGGCCGGGGCAAGGCCAAAGCCAGAGATGGCGGCGTTGGACCAGGGCAGTTGGCCGAAATGATACAGCGCCTTGACGATGGTGTAAAACAGCCAGGTGCGGATGATTTCGTGGGCCTGCGGCCTGAGCGACATTGGAAAGACCCGTTTGAAAAGCTCGTCATCTTTTAGCCACTTGCCCGCAATTTGCGGGCTGACCGAAGACGTGGCCCACGTGTCCATGATATCTGTGTCTGGCACAAAATCTGCGCTGCCGCACCGGCAAGCCTCCATTGGATGTTGTACCAGCGGGTCAACGGGCAAGTCGGCTGGATCGGCCAAGATGGTCTGGCCGCAGGCCGCGCAGTACCACACCGGAAACGGCACGCCATAATAGCGCTGGCGTGAGATGCACCAATCCCAGCCCAGGTTTTGAACCCAGTTTTCGTACCTGGCTTGCATGTGCGGCGGATGCCAGGCGATCTGGCGGCCGGCCTCGATAAAATCCTGCTTGCGATCCAGCACTTTGATGAACCACTGTTTGGTTTCAATGTATTCAACCGGCGTATCGCAGCGCTCGTGCACACGGATGGTTTGCGGAACTGTTTGCTGGCCCAGCAGCAAGCCCTGGCTGGCCAGGGCCTCTGTGATTTTGGCGCGGGCAGCCTTGGCTTCTAGCCCGGCATACGGCCCGGCCAACTCGTTGAGCGTGCCATCGCGGGTGATAACGCTGACCAGCGGTAGCTTGTGAGCGTACCACCATTCCACGTCGGTTGTATCGCCAAACGTGCAGCACATTACCACGCCGGTGCCCTTTTCGGGATCGGCTTTGAGGTCGGGCAGGATGGGCACTTGGCTTTTAAAGAGGGGAGTGATGGCCGTTTGCCCAATCAGTTCCTTGTGCTGCTTGTCATTGGGGTTGACGAACACGGCCACGCACGCCGGCAACAGTTCTGGTCGAGTGGTTGCTATGGGCAAGGTCTGCCCGTTGCTCAACTTGAACGCCACTGTGATAAAGTTCGTCTCACGTTCCAGGTCATCTACTTCGGCCTGCGCGATGGCTGTGCCGCAGGTGGGACACCAGATGGTGGGCGCTGACGCGCGATAAGCCAAGCCTTTATTGTGCAGATCAATGAAAGAGTATTGCGAGACTTTGCGGGCGTGTGAACTGATGGTGGTGTAGGTCTGCCGCCAGTCTACACTTAGCCCCAGCCGCTTCCAAAGCTGCTCGTAGCGGGTCTCAAATTCTTGGCTTACCTGGTGGATGGCCTGGATGAATTTTTCTCGCCCCACTTTTGCCGGTTTGATGCCCAGCCGCTGCTCGACTAAGCGTTCAGTGGGCAGGCCGTTGTCATCCCACCCCATGGGGTAGTACACGTTATGCCCGTTCATCCGCCAAAAGCGAGCCATAAAATCGGTCTGGCTGTATGAATAACAGTGCCCCAGGTGCAAATCGCCTGAAACGGTGGGCGGCGGCGTGTCTATGGCATAGACAGGCTGGGCGCTGGTCAATGAAAAATTGTACAGGCCTTTTTCTTCCCAATAGTCTTGCCAGCGCTTTTCGGCGGATTGTGGATCGTAATGTTTAGGCAGTTTCATATCTTTTACCTTAAACAAAAATTCCCTTTCGTCATTCAAGGACGAAAGGGAATGCCCTTCCGTGGTACCACCTTGTTTCGCCGTCACCAAATGGTCATCAGATGGATGACGAGCGCACTCGATTGGCTGTAACGGGCCACCCGGAGCAGGCTACTTTTAAAGCTTGCTTTGTGCCGCACCTTCACCTGCCCAACTCCCAAGCGACCTTCGGCTGGTTATCCCTGCGCCGGCTTACACCCGGTGACCGGCGCTCTCTGGTGGGCTTGGCTAGCCTACTCCTCTTGTTCGTTGTCTTTCGAGGCAATTGTAGCACGGGCCATGGGGATTGTCAAATTATGGCGATTGCTATGGCTTGCCGCTTGCGCTGCCCCCACAAAATGCGTACAATGCATTAACAGGTTCAGGCAACAGCCTGCCTGGCGCAGACAGGTTACACTGCTGCCGCCACAGTTCACCCTGTCTGCCGGCAGCTATCCATTACCCACATCTTTGAACCGATTTGCGCCGCAAAGCGACAGGAGTATCATGAGATCCACCTTTGCGTGTGAGGTGGACATGAAACAGGCTAGCAGGTTTTATCGAAAAATCCTCGTTGTTGGGATAGG
>JBGSMF010000374.1:0-45759 GCA_041740315.1 Thermoflexales bacterium | reverse complement strand
GCCGGCGAGCGGCAACAAATACTGTGTCAAGGCCGGCGATACGCTGTCGGCCATCGCCGCGCGTTTTGGCGTCACGCTGTACGCGCTGATGCAGGCCAACTGCATTGTGAACGCCAACTATATTTACGTGGGGCAATGCCTGACCATTCCCGGCAGCAAACCCACCACACCAACTACACCATCAACCAGCGGCAAGTGGAAGGGAGAATATTACAACACCGCCAACCTGTCCGGCTCGCCCACCCTCACCCGCTACGACTCGACCGTGAACTTTGATTGGGGAGCCGGCTCGCCCAGCGGCAAGATCCCGGTAGATAATTTCTCGGTTCGCTGGTCACGCACAGTATACCTGAAAGCAGGCACATATCGCTTTACCACAACTATAAATGATGGGGTGCGCCTGTGGGTGAATGACCAATTGCTCATTGATCAGTGGGGAGAGCACACCGGCGCAACCTTTACCAAGGATGTTGACCTGGGGGCAGGCTACCATGCCTTCCGAATGGAATACCAAGAGCTAACAGGCAACGCTATGGCTATCTTGGGCTGGGTGCAGGTAACCAGTGGAGGGTCTGGGGACGCGGATGGGTTGACGGAAACCGGCGCCTGGCTGGGGCAGTATTACGGCAATAAGGACCTGGGCGGGTCGCCCATTGTGCAACGCTATGACCCCTGGATCGAGTTCAATTGGGGTTCAGGCTCGCCCGCGCCGGGCGTGATTGAAGACAATTTCTTTTCGGCCCGCTGGACGCGCAATGCCAAGTTCGAGGCCGGCACCTACCGCTTTTATGCATGGGTTGACGACGGGGTGCGGCTGTACGTAGACAACATGCTGGTCATTGACCAGTGGCGCGATTCAAACGGAATCACGTTTTTCCACGAGGCCGCTCTGACCGCCGGTGTGCACGAGGTCAAGGTAGAATATTACGAGTACGGCCACGATGCGCTCATCACAGTGTGGTGGGAGAAAATCAAGTAAATGCCTTGATGGTCCACTCGCCCGCTGGAAAAAAGCCCGGCATTTCTAAAATGCCGGGCTTTTTGCTCAGGGCAATTCGTAGCGATAGACCTCTACCAGCGTGAAATGCCCCGCCTCGGTGCGGCGGGCGTGCGTTTCAAGCCAGTTGAACACCTGGAGCTTTTTGTCCCACATGGGCATTTCTGAAGCAACCAGCCACACCACCCGATGCGTGTCGATGGCAAGCCGCATTTGGGCGTCAACCTCTGCGTCGCTCATGCCATAGTTGGTATACAGGCCGTCGAGCCAATCGAAGGGCCGGTCGTAGTAATAGTCAAATGTATAGCGAATGTGGGGGATTTGAAAGATGAACACGTCATCTGGGGTGGCGCGCTGTTCCGCAAACTGCGCCGCGGCGCGCACGTCTGACTTGATAGGCCGGCTGGCCTGCGCTGCAATGCCCCAGCCGAAAAAGATGAGGACCGGCATGAGGGCCAACACACCCAGCAGGCGCGTTTGCCTCCACAGCGCCACCAGGCCGAATGCAACCAGTATATAAACGGCCGGGGCAATCCAGATCAAGTAGCGATCGGTAAAGATGGGCCGCCAGGTAGAAATGGTATACAAAACCAACACCGGCACCAGGACCCACACTGCAAGCGCCAACTTGTGCCTGAGGCGCGCAGACCCCGTCAGCAAGCCAACTATGGCCAGAATGACTAGCGGCATAATCCACACCAGGCCCAGTGGGTTGCCCACCACGCCGGCAGAAAAACCGTAGAACAAGACATACGCCATCTGCGGCAACGAATAAGAGAGATAGCCCGTTTGGGCCGGCGTCAGGACCATCCGCAACTGCCAGACCAACAGCGGCAGATAAGGCACAGTGAGGCAGGCAAAGGCAATGAGCGCCTCCACCCGCTTGCGCCCAGCAAGAGGCCCCCAGATCAGAAACAAGACAAACTCGACCGGGATGAGCAGCGCCGCCAGGATGTGCAAGTAAACGCACAGGCTGGTTGCAACAACCATCACCACCCACCATGCAGATCGCCCACACAGCGCGCGGTGTAACGAGTATACCGCCAGCACAGCCAGCGCCGTCACAAGCGCGTACATTTTGGTTTCTTGGCTGTACCAGATCATGTAAGGCGCAGCCGCGGCGCACACGGCAGCGAACAACCCTACTGCCGTTGCCCTGGTTCTGGCAGACGGCCCTTTGCGCGGAGGGGCTGCGGGCGGCTCGCCCAGGCGCACCCCCAGCACATACATCAGCGGCACCAGCAGCACCCCCGGCAACAATGAAAAGTAGCGCAGCGCAAAGGGCGTTTGCCCGGTCAACGCCACCCAGCCGCGCAGCAAAAAATAATACAGCGGCCCGTTATGTTGGACCATTAAACTTGCAACTTGGATCAAACGGCGCAGGATAGGCTGTTCTTGGGAAATGAAGATAGAAAGCGGTGGGCAGGCGATGTCAAGGGGCACATTTTCTGCGCTGCCAGGCTCAACAACCCTAGCCGCCAAACGCGGAAATTCGAAAGCATAGCATAATGCATCTACTTCATCGCGCCACAGGCTTTGCCCATCTAGCGTAGCAGCGCGCAATGCAAAAGCCAGCATCACCAATCCACACAACAAAACCAGGGATAGGTAACGCCAACGTGACATGGCCAGATCAGGCTGTGCGCAAGCGCCGCGAGAAGGTTAGCGCAATGCCGGCTGCCATCACCGCGCCAAGAATCAACCAGCCCACCTTGTAGGCGAACAGGGGAACTGCCCCAAGGGTGGGGGGTGAATCGGCGGCAACCCCAAGCGTGACCGTCGCATCTCGAGGCGATTCAAACAAGGCACTTGCAATTGGCCCACCAATGACCAGCAGGCAAATGATAGAAGTGAGTAAAGCGAATGCTATAGAGCGTGTCATCATTGGCATAATTATACCATATTCTTACCTTCAGGCAACCCCGGTTTTGCAAGGAAAGCGGTTGACTGGGCAAATGAGGTCTGGAATGAGGATTGAAATGAGGATTGAATTTTATGTTATAATCCCCAGGTCTAAAGATGAAAAGGCAAGCAACTAGAGAAAATTTCCTCAAAATCCCCCAAAAGAGAAAGTGAACTCTATGAATACACAAGACTATATTACGCTAGAAGAAAAATACGGCGCCCATAACTATCATCCCCTCGATGTTGTCATTGCCCAGGCGCAAGGCGTTTGGGTGACCGATGTGGATGGCAAAAAGTATATGGATTTCCTCAGCGCCTATTCGGCTGTGAATCAGGGTCACTGCCACCCGCGCATCCTCAAGGCGCTGGTAGACCAGGCGCAGCAGGTGACGTTGACATCGCGCGCGTTCCGCAACAACCAATTGCCGCTGCTTGAAAAAGAGCTGTGCGAACTGACCGGCTATGAGATGATGCTGCCGATGAACTCGGGCGCCGAAGCGGTAGAGACGGCGCTCAAGGCCGCCCGCAAGTGGGGTTATACCATCAAGGGCGTTCCAGAAGACCAGGCCGAAATCATTGCCTGCGCCGACAATTTTCACGGGCGCACCATTGCCATTGTGGGCTTTTCTACCGAGCCACAGTACCGGGCTGGCTTTGGGCCGTTCCCGGCTGGGACAGTTATCATCCCTTACGGCGACGCCGACGCGCTGGCCAAGGCCATCACCCCCAACACGGTGGCCTTTATGGTCGAGCCGATCCAGGGCGAAAGCGGGGTGCACATTCCGCCAGAAGGTTTTCTGCGGCGCGCGGCAGAAATTTGCAAGGCCAATCAAGTATTGTTCATCGCCGATGAAATTCAATCGGGCTTGGGGCGCAGCGGGCGGCTGTTTGCCTGCCAATACGAAAACGTGCGGCCCGACATGATGGTGATTGGCAAAGCGCTTTCGGGCGGCTTTTACCCGGTCAGCGCGGTTCTTGCCGACAGCCAAGTGATGGGCGTTTTCAAGCCGGGCGACCACGGCAGCACCTTTGGCGGCAATCCGCTGGCGTGCGCGGTGGCGCGCGAAGCAATCAAGGTGTTGGTGGAAGAGAAACTGGTAGAGCGCAGCGCCGAGCTGGGCGAGTATTTCAAGGGCCGTCTGCAACGCATCGAGAGCAAGCATATCAAAGAGGTGCGCGGGCGCGGGTTATTCATCGGCGTTGAGCTGCACCCACAGGCCGGCGGCGCGCGGCGCTTTTGCGAGGCGCTCAAAGAGCATGGGCTGCTGTGCAAAGAGACTCACCAGCACGTCATTCGCTTTGCCCCCCCGCTGGTGGCGACAAAAGAAGAACTCGATTGGGCCTTGGGGCACATCGAGACAGTGCTGATGCAAGATTAAGACCCTTGGGGCTTGCAAACGGACACTTGAAGAAGCCAGGTTTCTTTTGAAAAACCTGGCTTCTTTATTGTTAGCTGCTCAGGCTTAACCCTTGCGAAGGTTGCAAACACGCTTGCTTTAGCCGGCGATCCAGCTCGCAGTGCAAATTTCGCTGCAAATCCAAGGCTAAACCTTCGCAAGGGTGAACATTACCTTTATTGCACAGCCGGAAAGTGCATGAGCACGGCTGCCTTGGCTTTCATGCCCAGCAACGCCTTCCAGATGGGGCGATTGATGCGCAGCTCCTCCACCGTTGGGGGATCAAGCCAGTTCATGATGAACAAGCCCAGAGCAGTTGCCACACCGGTGGCAATGATCAAAACCACCAAAGCATTTGTCTCCAAGCGGTGATCCCAAAAATAGGCTACGCTGGCCCAAATAATGCCTTCCCGCGCCAAAACAACGAGTTCGCGCCGCACCGCCCAGGTGAGCAGCGTGTTATGCCACAGGCGCAACAGGTACACGGCGAAATAAACACCCATGACCACCATTGCAGACAGCGCCCCTTGCCATACCGTCAACCATGGAGAAAAAATGGCCAGCAGAAAAACGAGCAGCAGCATCCAGCCCGCCGAATGCTTGATTGACGGGTGAATTATGGGTGGAGGTGAACCATAACGCAGCCCACAATTGGGGCAATATTTCTGTCCGCGTTCTTTCCAGTCTTTGCACAGCGGGCAATAGCGCGCCTGGCAGGTGGGACAGACAAGATGCTTGGCCTCGGGTGAAGCCAGGATGATGGTGCCGCAGCGGGGGCAAGTGGCGCTTGTCATGGTTGCATTTTGCAAAAATTATTACATGTGTATGGCCTGACCCATGGCCGCGTGGGCGGCTTCCATCAACGTCTCTGAAAGCGTGGGGTGAGCATGCACCGCCCTGGCAATTTCTTCAATCGTCAACTCTGCCGAGCGCGCCAGGACCCATTCGGGCAAGAGCTCGGTGACCTCTGGGCCGATGAGATGCGCGCCCAGAATTTCGCCGTACTTGGAATCTACAACAACCTTGACAAATCCGGTGTAATCGCCCAAGCCCAATGCCTTGCCGTTGGCCTGGAAGGGGAATTTGCCAATCTTGACATCGTAGCCTTGTTCGCGGGCTTTATTCTCGGTCAACCCCATCGAGGCGACTTGGGGGCGGCTAAAAGTGCAGCGGGGCATGTAGGCATACTCTAGCTCAACCGTCTGATGCCCGGCAATCGTTTCGGCGGCCACCAGGCCCATCGCGCTGGCAACGTGGGCCAGCATCAGTTTGCCGGTCACATCGCCAATGGCGTAAATGCCCGGCACATTCGTCCGCATTGTGGCATCCACTGAAATAAAGCCCCGCTCGGTAGCCACACCCACTTGTTCCAACCCCAGGTTATCGCTATTGGGCTGCACGCCGATGGAAACCAAAACTTTGTCGGCCGCTAGCGATTGGTCGCCGGCTGTCACCCTGACACCCTCGGCGGTCTTTTCGACCTTGTCCACTTTGGTATTGAGCATAAAGTTGATGCCGGCCTTGATATAGGCCTTTTCCAATTCCAGGCTGATTTCCTCATCTTCCAGCGGGGCCAGGTGCGGCAGCATTTCCACGATGGTGACTTGCGAGCCATAGGCATGGAACACTTGAGCAAATTCCAGGCCGATAGCGCCCGCGCCAATGATGACGAGCGACTGGGGCGGTGTGGTGAGATCCATCAGCGCTTCCCAGTAAGTGATGATATGGCTGCCATCAATCTCCAGCCCCGGCAGGTTGCGCGGGCGCGCGCCGGCGGCAATAATGATATTTTTGGCTTCTAGCACGCCATCATATTGTTGCCCGCCCACAGCCTTCCCGCTAGTGGGCGTCACAGCCACCCGGGTGGGCGATTGGAGCACGCCGCGCCCCTCGAACACGTCAATCTTGTTCTTTTTCATGAGGAACTGGATGCCCTTGACCAGCCGCGTGCTCACCTGGCGGCTGCGCTTGTGAGCCACGCTGTAATCCAGCTCTAGATTGTCGAACTTGAAGCCAAACTCTTTGCCGCGCCGCAGCAGTTCCACCACCTCGGCGTTGCGCAAAAGCGATTTGGTAGGGATGCAGCCCACATTCAGGCAAATGCCGCCCATAAAGGTGCTTTCTACCAGGGCGGTTTTCAGGCCAAGCTGCGCGGCTCGAATGGCCGCCACATAGCCGCCCGGCCCACCGCCGATAACAATGACATCATAGATTTCTTCGCTCATGGGTTACTCCTTAATCGTCGTCGTCTCCAGGCGCGCTGTATTCAGCGCCATGCTCTTCCAACAAGGTCATAATTCGCCGGGCGCGCTCCTTATCGGTAGAGTATTGCACAATATCGCGCGCGAAATACAACGCAGAGGCGTTGGCAAACGTCTTGGTGTTCAGGTCTGCGCCCCGCTCAATCAACATAACTAGAATCTCTTCGCTGCCAGAAACTACCGCCTCCATCAAGGCTGTCCAGCCGGCAAAACTGTGCTGGTTAATATCGGCCCCGGCATTCAACAGCGTCTCCACCGCCTCACGGTGTCCGCCCCGGGCGGCCCAGCGCAAAGCCGAGGTGTCCTGGTCGTCGGACACGTTGACGTTTGCGCCGGCTTTGATGGCCCTGTTCAGGCTGCCCAAGCTGCCCTTGTGCGCCGCCCGCAGCAATTGCGCATCTGGCTTGGAATGTTTGTCAGTCTTGGGTTTGACCTGTCTCATTTGAGCCAATTGCAGCAATCCCAGCAACCACGAGTTGGAATACACCGACTTGTCGGCAACAATGAGCGTTGTGCTAGAGACCAGCGCGCCTTGCTCCAACAAGCACAGCACAGCGTGAATGTGGCCGTCGCGCGTGGCCAGCGTCAAGGCCGTAAAATCCAGTTCGTCTTGGGCTTCTAGCTTGGCTCCTTCTGCCAGGGCCAACTTGATGCCCTCTATATCGCCGCGCGAGGCGGCCTCGAATAGTTTCTGATTGGCTGCTTTGCCCATGGAAATTTCCTCGCTACACCTTGCCTACCGGCGCCAGATAGAGGGTGAACTCTTCTTTGCCGTCTACCCGCAGCAATTGATCCATCAATGCCTGGTTGTAGGCAGCGATGGCGCACGTGCCCGCGCCAATCGCTTCGCAAGCCAGGTAGAGGTTTTGGCACACATGCCCGGCATCCAGCGCAATCACTTTGTGGGCCGCCAGGCTATAACGCCATTCCATGCGATACGGAACAGTCGTCCAGACAAACACCACCGCCGCCTGACCCACGAAGGTTTGGCCCAGCGTCGCCGACGCAAGCTCTTGATGCAAATCGTCCGAGCTGAATTCTAGCACCAGTTGATGTTCGAGCGGAAGGTAGCGATAAACGCCCGTCTCCAATCCTTCCACCCTTAAAACGCACAGATATGTTTCAAGCGCGTGCCGGCAGCCCGCCGAAGGCACCACCCGAAAGGCCGTTCCCTGCGCCTTTTTGCGCACGCCCTGCGTAGCCCACAGCAAAAAACCCATGTCCTCCAACGTCAGCGGCTGGGTAGAGAATGTTCTGTGGCTGTGGCGGTTTTGGATGGCAGCGATGAGGTTGACCTGGCCTATCCCTTGCCATTCGTTTGGGCCAGGCAAAGTAACACGCCGACTGCCTGGCTCACAGGGCTTTTCGATAGGAGGCACCGGCATGCCTCGGCTCTGGTCGGTTTGAGAAAAATCGAGCGTCAGGCGCACCGTGTCTTTTAAAAAATTGCGATATTGCTCTAGTTGATTTTGCGCGTCGTCTGTCATAACTAATTTTACTCCTGGCGCCAGCCAAACTTGGCCGGGTCGGCCTCGCCGCCAAGTTCAATGTAGACGCTCTCGACATTCATTTTGTGCGGCTCTGCGTTGTCTTGGGGATGCCGGTAGCGCATGTTTTCGCACAACTCTAGCGTCTCTGGCAGGGTTTTGCCTTGCCCGATGGCGCGGCTGATTTTATCTCTGAGTTCAGCCAGGTAAGCCGTGTCATCGGAAAGGCGAGCGCGTATTTCTGCCGGCTGCGCGCTTGGGTTGCCGTGGCCGGGGATTAGGATCTGTATTTCCAAAGTGGAGAGGCGGGCCAAAGTTTGCTCGTAGGCAGCCAGGTTATGACTGACAAATGGAATTTCCAGGTCACTAAGCATATCGGCAGCCCACAGCGTTGCGCCACCAGCGTGATAGACCGCCAGTTGGTCGGTGGCGTGGCCGGGGGCGTGGATCAGTTGCAACTCTAAACTGCCCAGAGTCAGGCGCATAGAGGATTCAAAAGTCTGGTGCGGCTGTGGAATGGCAAAAGGACATTCGCAGTCAATGCCGTACTCGGCTTCCCATTGTTTGACTTGGCGCAAGATGCGCGCGCCTTTTTCACCACTCACTTCCTGGACATAATTGGCGTGGGCGATGACTCTGACGTTGGCGAAATAGGCCGGTCCAAAGATATGATCCCAATGGCTATGAGTTAAGACAATGGCCTGCGGCGCAGCATTTTGCTCTGCGATGAAACGGGCAATGGCCCTGATTTCATCCGGCAACATGCAGGGGTCAATCAGGCTGGCCAGGCCCTCGTTCACAAAAATACCGCTGTTGGTGTTATAAACCTGGCTTTGCACGGCCCATAGATGCGGCGTCAGTTGAACAGGTGAAGGTGGCATAGCTATATCCTGTGAAATATGGTTGCGCCGCAATGACGGCAAGGCTTGTTTTTCATCAGGGCATATTCCCAGGCCGTCATTTCTACCTTGGCGTCGCGCGTGGTGTCTTGCTGGCAGGCAGAGCAAATGACGGTTTCATCTTTGAATGACGGTTTCATCTTTGACGGGTGACAAACAATATGGGCACAAAATTTGGAAATTGGCATTATCTTCCATTGACCCTATACCATCCAGCTTTCCAACACTTGCTTGAGTTGCGCCATGAACGCATCGGCCGAAGCGCCATCGAGCACGCGATGGTCAAAGGTCAACCCCATGTACATCATCGGCTTGATGGCGATCATGTCCATGCCATCCTGCGTTACCACCACCGCTCTTTTTTGCAACACCCCCGTGCCAAGAATGCCAGTGTTGGGCTGGTTGATGATGGGGGTGGCAAACAACGAACCGGCTGTGCCGTGGTTGGTAAGGGTAAAGGTGCTGCCCGCAACCTCATTGGGCAACAATTTCTTGCTGCGGGCGCGGTCGGCCAGGTCATTGATGCCGCGCGCAATGCCTAGCAGGCTGATTTGGTCGGCGTTCTTGAGCACCGGCACAAGCAGCCCCTCGGCATCCCCCGTCCTGCCGTCCGGGGCAGGCAGGCTGACGGCCATGCCAATGTTGATTTGCCTGTGAACGATGACGCCTTCTTCAGTAAAGGTGCTATTGACCAGGGGGTGCGCCTTGAGCGCGATCACCGCCGCCGCCACAAAGTAGGCCGTAAAGGTCAGCCGGGCGCCATCGCGCTCAAAGGTGTCTTTGTTGGCCTGGCGATGAGCGATGACACGGCTCAGGTCTAGCTCGAAAACGGTGGTGACATGCGGGCTGGTGTGCTTGCTGCGCACCATGTGCTCGGCAATGCTGCGGCGCATGGTGGTATGCGGGACAAATTCATCACCAGGCAATGTGAACATGGAAGGAGGCGCTGCCCTCACCCCTACTCCCTCTCCCAAAGGGCGTGGGGGGATCGCCCTCACCCCTGCCCCCTCTCCCACCGGGCGAGGGGAAATTGTTTCATCGGTCGGTTTGAACAGGTCGCCGCTACCGGGTCGTTCCCAAGGCGGCAAATCCTCCCTCACTCCCGTCCCCTCTCCCACCGGGCGAGAGCCGCGCTCCACATAAGCCAAAATATCTTTTTTGGTCACGCGCCCGTCTGCGCCAGTGCCGGGCACCTGTGACACATCAATGTTGTGCTCAGCGGCGATTTTGGCCACCACCGGGCTAATGCGGGCTGCCGGGCCAGAGGCGATCTTGAGCGCGGCGTTGGGCACTAACTGTGGTTGCGCGATGGCTTTGCCGCTCACCTGAGTGGGCGCTGCGCCCTCTACCTTTTCACCTGCTTCACCGATGTAGGCCAGGGGAGTGCCAGCCTGGACTGTCAACCCTTCTTCCACCAAAATAGCCAGCAGCACGCCCGAGGCGGCTGCCGTGACCTCGGTGGTTACCTTGTCGGTCTCTACTTCCAGAATAGGTTCATATTGCTTGACCTCGTCGCCGACTTGTTTGAGCCAGCGGCTCACCTTGCCTTCTACAACGCTTTCGCCCAGTTGGGGCATAATCACTTGGGTTGCCATATTCACCTCTTGGATTTCAGATTCAAAATTTAAAATTGGGTGGCCCATCTCAATCTGAAATTTTAAATTTGCCATCTAGAATTTTAATATGCGGCTAATTTGCGGATTGCGTCTGCAATCTTTTTGGGATTGGGCATGAACCAATCTTGCAAGCTGTGGCTAAACGGCACGGCGGGCACATCTGGGCCGGCCAGCCGCATCACGGGACCATCTAGATATTCAAAGGCATCCTGCGCGATGATGGCAGCCACTTCTGCGCCGTAGCCCAGCGTGAGATTATCTTCATAGACAATGAGCGCTTTGCTGGTCTTTTTAACCGACTGGATAATCGTATCACGATCTACCGGGGCCAATGTGCGCAAATCAACCACTTGCACATCAATGCCTTCTTGGGCCACTTGTTCCGCCGCTTGCAAGACGTAAAAGTGCATCATGCCATACGCAAACACCGTCAGGTCGTTGCCTTCGCGTGTGACCTTGGCCGGGCCAATGGGAACAAGATAGTCTTCTTCAGGCACATCGCCCTTGATGAGGCGATAGCCTTTCTTGGGCTCAAGGAAAAGCACCGGGTTGGGGTCGCGCACGGCGCTCTTGAGCAAGCCCTTGGCGTCATACGGGCTAGAGGGGACCACTACTTTGAGGCCGGGGGTGTGCGCAAAAATCGCCTCGATGCTCTGGCTGTGGTACAACCCGCCGCTGATGCCGCCGCCATAAGGGGCGCGAATCACCATGGGCACTGTCCATGTGCCGCCAGAGCGATAGTACAGCTTGGCGGCTTCGTTGACAATTTGGTTAAAGGCCGGGTGGATAAAATCGGCAAACTGAATCTCGCAAATGGGGCGCAAGCCGGCCAGCGCCGCACCGATGCCGGTGGCTACAATCGAAAGCTCGGCCAGGGGGCTATCAATCACGCGCTCGTCGCCATACTTGGCGTGCAGCCCCATGGTGGCGCGAAAGACTCCCCCGCGCGGGCCAACATCTTCGCCGGTGATAAACACGCGCGGGTCACGGGCCAGCTCTTCATCCATCGCTTGTCGAATCGCGTCAATCAACGTCATCTCAGCCATACTAGTCTCCTGTCACTCTGTCACGCTGGCAAACACCGGCCCTGCGCCCCACGCTACATCTGGAAAAGGCTGCTGCTCCGCAAAGCTGTTGGCATCATCCACCTCTGCCATCGCTTTCTGCTCGTACTCTTGGGCTAGCGCCTCGCTCAGGAATCCCGCGCCCATTAGATAACTTTTCATCCGCAAAATGGGGTCTTTTTTCTTCCATTCTTCCACTTCTTCGCGGCTGCGATACGAGCGATCGTCATCATCGGACGAGTGGGGCACCGGGCGATAGGTTTTGGCCTCCAAGAGGGTAGGGCCTTTACCCTGGCGCGCGCGGTCAACCGCCTCTTTCATTGCCTGGTAGGTTGCAATGGCATCATTGCCGTCTACGGCGATGCCGGTGATGTCGTAGGCGCAAGCGCGCTCGGCCGGGCCGCTGACGCTCATCTGGCGGTCGAGCGGCACCGAGATGGCATACAGATTGTTTTGCACCATCACGATAAGCGGCAGATTGAAAACACTGGCCCAGTTCAGCCCTTCGTAAAAATCGCCCTGGCTGGTAGAGCCTTCACCCAGGCAAGTCAAGGTCACGCGCATCTCCTCGCCTTCTTTCAGCAGCCCATTGACCTTTTTATAACGCTCACCAAAAGCCAGGCCAGCCGCCTGCGGCACCTGGGTGGCCACCGGGCTAGAGCCAGAAACAATATTCAGAGCTTTGTGGCCAAAGTGGGCCGGCATCTGGCGCCCCCCGCTAGATGGCTCGCCCTGGCGGCCATAGAGGGCCAGCATCATATCGCGCGCGGTCATGCCGATGGATAGGCACAACGCCATATCGCGGTAGTAGGGGTGCACATAATCATACCCGCGCCGCAAGGCAAAGGCCGCGCCCACCTGGCAGCCTTCGTGACCCATGCCCGAAATGTGAAAGGCCACCTTGCCCTGCCGGTGCAACACCCACATGCGCTCATCCAGGCGGCGGCTGAGCAGCATTTTGTAATACATTTCCAACATTGTCTCGGTTGACAGATCATCGTCATGCGTTTTGCGTTGAATAATCACCGTTTCCCCTGCCATAGCTTTTCTCCTCATCAACCATAACTGGAGTTAATCCATAGGACGGCTCTAGCCGTAGGAATTTCCTTTTTCACCAAAGGGCAAAGGCACACAAAGGAAAAAGGAAACTTGGTGTCCCTTTGCCTGCCCTGCCGGTCAGGCCAGGGTGTACTTGGTGGTTAACTTGAATCAGAAAGCATGATAGCACTTTTACCGGGTTCTGCCATCACCGCAGGTTATTCATCACTATTGCCGCCACGGCAACAATCACCAGCGCCATTATTCCCAGCACAACCCAGACTGCTATCTGGGCAGCTAGAACGCGCTTTGATTTTCCAAGGGCGTGGGCCGGGCCGACCAACGCAGTGCAGAACTCGGCCACGTCTTGAAAACGGCAATTGGCGTCAATTTCAAGCGCTTTCATAATGGCCTGTTCGGTCCTGGCGCTGATTTTGGGATTCAGTTGGCTTGGCGGCGCCAAGGTATCGCCGCCCCACACCCGCTTGGTGCTGGGAGTCGGCTTGCAGCCGGTGAGCAAATGATACAAGGTGGCCCCCAGCGCATAAATGTCTGAACGCACATCGGCAAGGCCGCCATATTGTTCTGGCGGGCTATAACCCGGCGAGATGGCACTTGAAGCAACACTGCCCTCTCCTCCCATACTAGCGATGCCAAAATCAACCAGCACCACCTGGCCATCCGGGCAGATTCTGATGTTGGCCGGCTTGATGTCTCGGTGGGTTACCGGCGAGGGCTGGCTGTGCAAATAGATCAAGGCATCACAAATTTGCGCCGCCCACGCCAAGACGCGCAGCTCGGGCAAAGCGCCGTTCTGTTCCAACTGCGCGCGCAGGTCTTGGCCCTCCACAAAATCCATGACCAAGTATTGACCTTGAAGAGGGAGAAAGAAATAATCAATCACTTGCGGCAAATGAGGATGAGTCAAGCGGAGCAGAATATCGGCCTCATTCTCAAAGCGCGCCTGAGAAGGAGGCGAGGCATCCAGGTTTTCTTTGATGGCAACCGGCTTGTTCAAGGTCAGATGCCAGGCGCAATACACAGCGCCCATTCCACCATGACCCAGCAGCGAATCAATACGATAACAATTATTCAAAATCTGCCCGGTCTGGAGCGGCATCTTTACGTCACGTCCGTACCAAAGCAGCGAACCGGTCCCACACCCGCTCGTCATAGTATTTCTGGTAAAGGGCATCTACCGGCTGCAAGCCCCGCACGGCCTGCAAGGTTTCCTCGGCCAATTGAAACAGCATAGGCGCAAAACGATCGGGCTGCACATCCACAATTCGCCCGCTGGCATCTTCTACCAACACACCGGCCTGCCGGGCACATTCGGCGAAAATTGTATTGCCAATGTAATAGGGCTCTTGGTCGTATTCGCCCGATTGGCGCTTGCGCCAATGCGTTACAACCACATCCAGTGTGGCCGCCACAGTCGCCAGCAACATCGAGTCGAGGTCCGCTTGCGCAAACTTGGCCGATTGATGCACGGAATACATACCCAGCAGGCTGGCTTTGAACTCTTCTAACCATTGCAGATTGACCGGCAACCAGGGATGGGTCTCTTCGTGCGCGGTGACCGCAATCTGCCGTCCAAGGATCATGCGGTCGGCTAGATCCGGTTGATTGGCCCAGGGCTGGCACAAGTTGTCGCGCAGGCGCTGACACAAGTTTGACGCGTTGCCATAAATCGAGTTGATGTAGACAATGTTTTTGTATCCCTCGGTCTGGCGAATCTCGTCATCATTGGGATAGTTTTTGGCCGTGCGCGGTGGCAGCGCTCCATGACCGGCCACCATCATTGCCACCCGCCATTCCAGCGAGACGCGCTCCAATACATCATCAGAGATGGTATAGTAGGGGCTGTACAGTTGCTTGTTGGTGCGGCGAATGGCCAGTACTTTATCGTGCGAGATGCCCTCGCTGAGTTTGAGCACGCGGAACTCGAAAAAGCACTTCCAGGGGTCCACCTTGTGCTCAGTCAACCAATTGATTGTTTCTCGGTCTCCACTCAGCGCATGGGCCAGCGGGTCAGAATAGCATTCGGTAAACTCGGCCAGCAGCAAGTAGGGCACGTCAAAGGGGATTTTCACCCAGGCGCGATTCGCCTCGGCGAACAAGGGCTGGTCATCTTGGCGTTCGCCGGGCGCAAAGGCGCGCCGCAACGCGCGCACATAAGGAACAAGCGGCTCTGCGGCCGGCCCCATGCTCTCTATGCGAGCCAGAGCTTGACCGATTGGCTTGAGGACATTGGCATAATAGCGGCTAAAAGGATGCACTTGCACGTGCCCCTCGCCATCCACCTGCACAGCAGCATAGGGCGAGCCGACCACAGGCACAGCCTGCAAAGCCGCCCTTAGAGCCACCCCATCTTTATTCTCTACCCATGCCTGTGGCCACAGGCGGCCATTTTGCGCGTCACCCATCTGCCGGCGGTGAATTTGCCCAGCAGCCAGGGCTGCGCTGGCAAGCACTTCAAGCAGTGCCTGGTACTCTGGCGGCTCGGCGGCGGCCATATCGGCCAGTTTTTCTGGCACCCAGATGTTTTTATCTGGATGGTAATAACCGCCCCGGCTGTACGTGGCGGTGGGAGCGCCGACGATGCTGACGAGTTCTTGAAGCAAAGAGGCCATTGTTACCACTCAAAAAAAGCAATGTGACCGCGAACGCTCTCGATCATCTTTTCACGCACCAGAGGGTTGTTGATTTCTGGCACAGCGCCGGGCGGCGCGTACACGTCGTAGGGTTGAATGCCCGGACCAAATTCGCGCCAGGCGCTGGTTAGGGCCAGGAACTCTATACGTGTCCGCAAATAAAAAGGCATATTCAAGTCACGGGCGAAAATATCTACAGCCTGTCTGGCGGCAGGGTTAATGCCCCCCACAGGCGCAATAAAACTCAGCGCCAGGTGGCTGCCCGGAGCCGCCCAATCGTGTATAACCTGGAGCGCATGGCGCAACTTGGCATCAGACAAAAAGTATGAAATTCCCATAAAGACACAAGCCACCTTGTTCTGGTTGCCAAACAGGTCGTGCAGGGTAGACTGTTTGAGCATTTCCTCTGGGTCGCCGGCGTCACAATGAATGTAACGCACATTGGGATTATTGCCCAAGATTTCCAGCGAGTAGGCCATGGTCAGCGGGTCAACATCAGAATAGATGACTTTGCAGTGAGAATTAACCGCTTGCGCCGCAATGTGGACATTATCCTGCGTGGGCAGGCCAGAAGCGAAATCAATGAAATATTTGTGGCCTAATTCTGCCAGGTAACGCACCGCTTTGCTCAGGCACTGGCGGCCTAACTTGGCTGCGGTATCATAGCCAGGCAATATCTTTTTAAAATTTTCACCCTGGCGGCGGTCTGCCTCAAAGTGGTGCGTGCCTCCCAGCAAATAGTCGTACACGCGACCGGGGTTGGGTCGAGAAATGTCTATCGTCATAGAGCCTTCTCCTTGGTTAGCGCCAACAGACTTGGGCCAAGCTCCATCGAGGCCGGGCAAGCCAGAACCTTTGCATTATAGTTCGGAAAACTCGTAAAATCAAGTATCTGTTTTGGCTAGTTCGCGTTCCAAAACCCGTAGGCAGGCATCCCTATGCCTGCCGCTGCATTAGGCTAGTTTCCGTCTCAAAACCCATAGGCAGGTATCCCCATACCTGCCGCTACCGTATGGGGATACGGTAGCTATGCAGGTTTTGAGACAAACACTAGGCTATTCGCCCCCTCCGCAAGTTGTAACCTGCGGGAGGGTAGGCCGAGCACAAAACAAAACAGGCTTCAGGGTGAAGCCTGTCACCTGCAAACTCTAACCCGCTGGCTCTACCACACCAATGCGTCCACTTGGGCCAGAATTTGCTCTGGCGTAAAGTGCTGCAAATGCATGGCCTTGTTGGGGCAAGCTGCTGCGCAGGTGCCGCAGCCTTTGCACAACACTGCATTGACATACGAAACGCCGAGCAGCGTATCAATACTGGGCGCGCCATAGGGGCACACCTTGACGCACAAGCCGCAACCGGCGCACAGATCGGCATTGACCACAGCAGTGGCCGATTCCACCGGCACTTTGCCCCGAATGAGGGGGATGAGCGCCGAGCAAGCTGCCGCCTTGGCCTGTGCAATGGTATCGGGAATGTCTTTGGGCCCCTGGCAGCAGCCGGCCAAAAACACTCCATCTACTGCAGTGTCCACCGGCCGCAGCTTGGGATGCGCCTCTAAGAAAAAGCCATCAGCCGAGCGAGGCAGCTTGAGCAGATCGGCAATTTCTTTAATGTCATCGCGCGGCTCCATCCCCACCGCCAACACCACCAGGTCGGCGGGCTGCTCCACCGTGCGGCGCAAAAAGGTATCTTCAAAGCGCACCACCACTCCCTCGCCGCGCCGATAGATTTCTGAAACATTGCCGCGCCGGTAGCGCACCCCAGCCTGGCGCGTTTCATCGTAAAATTCTTCACCACGCTTGCCAAAGGTGCGCACGTCTATGTAAAATACCGTCACATTCGCAGCCGGCAATTGCTCCTTCACCAAGCGAGCCTGCTTGGCGGTGACCATACAGCAGACACGCGAGCAATACGGGTGCTCCACCTGCACATCACGCGACCCAACGCACTTGATAAAGGCAATCTCTTGAGGAATTTTGCCATCAATGGTCAAGTTGCCCTCGGCCAAGCGCCGCTCCATTTCTAGCGTGGTAATGACCTGAGGATAGTGGCTGTAGCCAAATTCTGGCTTGCGGTTTGGGTCAAAGACATTGTAGCCAGTGGCAATGATGATAGCGCCAAGGCTCAGGTCAAACGAGGCAAGCTGGGCCGAGCCTAGCTCGTTGCCTGCTTGCGATTTGATCCCTTCAACCTTTACTTGAAAATTGCCCACAAAACCCTTGACCTGCTCGACGCGCGCCTGGAAAAAGATAGAGATATTGGGGTGCTGCTGAACGCGCTCAATTAGCCCCGGCAGCCAGGCCGAAACCAGCTCCAAGTCTGGAAAGGTGCGGTTGAGATCGGCAATGCGCCCACCCAGGTGATCGCTCTTTTCGACGATGTAGGCAGGAAAGCCAGCCTCAGCCACATCCAGCGCAGCCACCAGCCCCGCCACACCTCCACCCACAATCACGGCGCCGGGGGTCACATCTACTTCACGGTCTTCTAACGGTTCCAAGTAAGCTGCCTTGGCAACGACAGAAGCCACCAGATCCTTGGCCTTTTGCGTCCCAGCTTCGCGGTTGGGGTGCACCCAAGAACACTGTTCGCGGATATTGGCCATTTCCACTTGATAGGGATTCACCCCGCCATCTTGGGCGGCAGCCCTGAAGGTAAGTTCGTGCATGCGCGGCGAACACGAGGCTACCACCACCTGCTTCAGGCCAAGCTCTTGGGCGTCTTGCTTGATGAGCGCCTGCCCTGGCTCGGAACACATGTACATATAGTGGCGCGAAATTACAACGCCCGGCAATTGCCCGGCAAATTCCGCTACCTGCTCAACATCAACCGTCGCGGCAATGTTCAGGCCGCAGTGGCAAATATACACGCCAACACGAGTTTGTGAACTCATAACCACTCCAATCGCTATAGCGCCAGATTCACCAGCTCCATAATATCCATCACCTGTAAACGGTCATCCAGCTTTTGCACCTTGGCGGCATCTTCCAGCGTCAGCAAGCAAAAGGGGCAAGCCACGGCCAAAATCTCTGCGCCTGTATCTACCGCCTCGTGCACGCGTTGAAAGGCCGTGCGCACCTCCATGTTCGTCCCTTCCACCCACATCCGCCCGCCGCCGCCCTCGCAGCACAGGCTGCGCTCGCGGCTGCGGTCCATCTCGATGAACTTGACGCCGGGAATGGCCTGCAAAATCGCGCGTGGTTCGTCATAGACGGCATTCTGCTTGCCCAGAAAACACGGGTCGTGGTAGGTAACCTTTTTATCTACCTGCTTGGAAAGCGCGAGCTTGCCCTCTTGCAGCAGCCGCGCCACAAGCTGGGTATAATGAAGCACCTCGATTCCTTGCAGGCCATATTCTTTCTTGAAGGTATTGTAGCAATGCGGCGAGGTGGTGACCATTTGCTTGGCGCCGGTGCTTTCAAAGAGCGGCTTGCCTTCTTCGACCAGCATTTCAAACAAGCCTTGCTCGCCCACGCGGCGCACTTCGTTGCCGCAGCACGTTTCCTCGGTGCCCAGCACGCCAACGTTTAGCCCGGCCCGCTGCAAAACCTGGGCCAACACCCTGGTGGCCGGCTGCAAGCGCAAGTCGTAAGCCGAGCTGCAGCAAGTAAAGTAAAGCAGGTCACAACCTTCTTGGGCAGGCTTGAGCCCCAGCCCCTCTGCCCAGCCGGCGCGGCTATCGCGCCCAAAGCCCAATGGATTGCCTTGGCGGAAGATGCCCTGCAGCGCGTCGGTCACGGTGCGTGGAATCTTGCCGCTTTCAACCAGCATGCTGCGCAGGCCAATGATCAACTCGGCAGGTTTTACATCTTTGGGGCAGCGCTCCACACAGGTAAAACAGCAGGTACAATCCCACAGTTCTTCCATGTGCTCCCACTCGGGCAGTTCGCCCAGCAGTGTTTCGTACACCAGGTAGCGAACATTGAGCGCAGTTTTCATAGAGACCGGGCAGCCGCCCGAGCATTTGCCGCATTGGATGCAATCAAAGAGCGAGACCCTATCCAAGAGTTGTTGTACATCTACCTGCATGTGTGCCTCCTATAGTCTGCTAGTCATATAGTCTCATGGTCATCTGGTCAAAGTCGCTTGGGCACAAGCATCCGCTTGACCATTTGACTATCTGACTATCTGACTAACCAACTCTCCAACCGGCTCTACTTCACGCCGTCTTAACGCTACCAAGGCCGAAGAAGCTGCCGCTTTGGCCTGGGCAACTGTGTCGGGGATATCTTTGGGCCCCTGGCAGCAACCGGCCAGCAAGATACCGGGCCGTTCACTCTCTATCGGTCGAAACTTGGGGTGGGCTTCCAGGAAGAATCCATCTGGCGAGCGCCCAATGCCCAGCAATTCGGCCACCGCGCCCGCGTCAGCGCGCGGCATCGCAGCAGTGGCCAACACCACCAAGTCCGCCTCTACTTCTACAGTGCGGCGCAATAGCGTGTCTTCGGCCCGCACGATCAATTTGTCGCCCCGTTTGCCTGCCTGGGCAGACAGGTATATTTCTGAAGGCTCACCCCGCCGATAAATCACTTGCTCGTGCTTTACGCGGTCGTAAAATTCTTCATAGCCCTTGCCAAAGGCGCGCACATCCATGTAAAACGCCGTCACGCGGGCATCGGGCAATTTATCGCGCACCAGGTGAGCGTGCTTGGCGGTATACATGCAGCAAAAGCGCGAGCAGTAGGGCACGCCGGTATGTGAATCACGCGAGCCGACACAGTGAATAAACACCACCTCTTTCGGCTCGTGGTCGTTGATCTTGATCTTGCCGCCGGTTGGGCCAGCCGCCGAGCAGAGCCGCTCAAACTCTAGCCCAGTGAGGACATTGGGGTATTTGCCATAGCCAAACTCGGGCTTGAGGCGCGGATCCATCAGATCAAAGCCAGTGGCAACGATAATGGCCGCTGCATCCAACTCGACCATCTCTTCTTTCTGCTCAAAATCAATCGCTTCGGCAGCGCAGGCTTCTTTGCACTTGAAGGTTTTGCCGCACACGCCCCGCGTCAGGTAAAGGCAGGCCTGTGGGTCTATGGTGTAGATGAGGGGAACCGCCTGGGGAAAGGGCACATAAACCGCAGATCGCTTGCTCAAGCCCTGGTTAAAAGTGTCTACAACCCGCCCGTGCAAGCGGCACGCCTCGGCGCACATGCCGCACCCCCGGCACTTGGTCGCGTCAATATAGCGCGGCTTTTTTTTCACCTTGACGCGAAACGCGCCCGCCTCGCCTTCGACCGAAACGACCTCTGAATAAGTCATCAGGTCAATCAGCGGGTGCTGCCCCACATCAACCATCTTGGGTGTGAGGATGCAAGCCGAGCAATCTAGGGTGGGAAAGGTCTTGTCGAGCTGCGACATTCGACCGCCCACGCTAGGTTCGCGTTCAACCAGGTAAACCGGGTAGCCGGCGCTGGCAATATCCAGCGCAGCCTGTATGCCAGCAATGCCCGCCCCGATAATCAATGCGGCTGGTTTGGGTGCATCCATTGGCGATCCTCCAAGCAAAAGTTGCTAGCCCACAGTCAGTTTAGAGGCTATCCTAAAATCCGTAAGCGGGCATCCCCACACCTGCACTTGCGCCAAGCGCCAGCGCAGGTGCAAGTGTGCCCGCCGCCGCATCGCGCAAAGCGTGCGACGGCTACGGAACAATTTTAGGATCGATACCTTTCAAATAACACTGTCGGCGTATGGGCAGGTTTGAAACCTGCCCCCACGGGCAACCTCTTATTTGAAAGGTATTGATTTTAGGATAGGCTCTTGGGCAATTGTTAGCCCACATTTTAGCCTACCTTGCTTTGGGGCTTTTGTCAATGCCAAAAATGGTCGGTTAGCCGGGCGGTATAGTTCGTAAGAGTTAGCCCGCCAGTGCTACCTAACCCGCTAGCTGTCGGCCTTCCCAAAAAGCGGCGCGGTTGATTTCGGCATATTTGGCCTTGATGCGCCGTTCGACCACCATCGTCCACACATTGGGATCAATATCCAAATACTTGGAAAGCGCGCCAAGCAAAATGGTATTGGCAAGCCGGTCGTTGCCCAATCGCTGCGCAATTCCCAGGCCATCTACCAAAACGACATTGTCGGTGCAGCTTTTGAGCGCGGCGATAATCTCTTCTGCCGGGGGATAGGCGGCCGAGCCTGCGCTGACCGACATTGGAATGATTTGCTGCGTATTGGCAATGATGACGCCGCCGGGCCGCAGCCAAGCCAGCCAGCGAGCGGCTTCAACCAGCTCGAACGAGAGCATAAAATCTATCTTGCCCTTTTCGGCGGTCGAAGCGCCCACATCGGCTGACCAGCGCACATGGCTATCTACCACGCCGCCGCGCTGGCTAAAGCCATGCACTTCGGACTTTTTAGCATCGTAACCGGCCGCCAGGCCCACCTCGGCGCAAATATCACTGGCCGTAAGCACACCCTGACCACCAACTCCAACAAACAAAAAATCAACTTTTTCGGGGCGCATGGTCTTCTCCTTCACTAGGCTACTGTCGCTGGCTCTGGGTGAATGATGGCATGGCGCGGGCAAACCTGCAAGCACACATCGCAACCGGTGCACAGTAACGTGTCAATGGTGGCCTTGGGTCGCTGGGTCTTGGCATCCAGCTCGTCGCTCTTGAGCACCGCCGGGCAGCCCACGCGGAAGCACAAGGTACAACCATTGCACGCTTCGGGGTCCACCTCGACCACGTTCTTGCGCTGAAAACCCTGAATAAAGACGCACTTGCCCTCAACAATGATCACCGAGGGGCGATCTGTAATGGCCAGGGCATCTTTGACTGCCTGGTCTACAGCTTTCACATCGTCGCCCGGAACCTTCCACACGTCTTTGATGCCCATCGCGCGCACCACGCTTTCAATGTCAATGCGAGCGCCCTGGGTGGGTTGCAGTTTTTGGCCGCTGGCGGGGTTGCCCTGCTGGCCCGTCATGCCGGTGGTGCCGTTATCCAAAATCATGATGGTGGTGGGCGAGTTGTTATAAACCACCGTGGCCAGGGCCGGCAAGCCGGTGTGGAAAAAGGTGCTATCGCCAATGACGGCCACCAGCTTGTCGGGCATGCCCACCTGCTTCATGCCATGCGCCAGGCCGATGCTGGCCCCCATGGAGATGATGGTATCCATGGCGTTGAACGGCGGCAGCACACCAATGCTATAGCAGCCAATATCGCCCGGCACGACTATTTTGTGCTTGCTGAGCGCGTAAAACGCCGCGCGGTGCGGGCAGCCGGGGCACAAGGCCGGCGGACGCGGAGGAATAGAGATTCCAGATTCCAAATTCCGGATTCCAGATTGAGGAGGAGATTCAACCAGGCCAGCCTTGATAGCCGCATCACGAACGATTTGGGTCGTAAATTCGCCGGTGAGGGGAAAAATGTCTTTGCCGTAACACTTGAGGCCCATCGCGCGGATTTGCTCTTCAAAAAATGGGTCAAGCTCTTCAACCACGACCAGTGTTTCAACCTGGGCCGCAAAATCTCGAATCATTTGCTTGGGGATAGGATAGCTGATGCCCAGCTTGAGGATGCTGCAGCCCCCAAAGACTTCACGGGCGTACTGGTAAGCCACACCCGTGGTGACGATACCCAGCTTTTTGTGCGGATCACCCCACATGATTCGGTTGAGCGGCGAGGTCTCGACATATTCTTCCAGCCTGCGAATGCGCGCTTCGACCACAGGGTGCAGCTCGCGGGCATGAGCCGGGATGATGACATACTTTTTGGGGTTCTTTTCAAAGTGCGGCAGAGGCGGCAATTCGGCCCGCGTGGGCGCTTGCACCTCGACCGCCGACTTGGAATGGCTGAGGCGCGTGGTAGAGCGCAAGAGCACTGGCGTGTCAAACTGTTCGCTGATCTCGAAAGCGAGGGCGGTATAGTCTTTGGCTTCCTGGCTGTCTGAAGGCTCCAGGCAGGGGAACTTGGCAAACTTGGCATATTGCCGGTTGTCTTGCTCATTTTGCGAAGAGAATGTGCCGGGGTCATCAGCGCTGACCAGCACCAGGCCGCCGCGCACGCCGGTATAGATCAAGCTGAACAGCGAGTCGGCAGCCACATTGACGCCCACGTGCTTCATGGCCGCCAAGGCCCGCGCGCCCGCAAACGCCGCGCCAATGGCATTATCTAGCGCCACTTTTTCGTTCGAGGCCCACTCGGCTACTATACCCTGGTACAAGGCCAGGTTTTCGAGGATTTCGGTCGAGGGGGTGCCCGGGTAGGCGCTGGCAAAGCGCACGCCGCCCTCAAACGCGCCCAGAGCGATTGATTCGTTGCCAGACAAGAGTCGCTTCATTTCATATCTCCACAAGTCCAATCATTTAAACTTGGCCCACACTAGGGAACATTTCCAACAGTTTAAGGATACACTTGAGGGCTGGTTATGCCAAAGTGTCAATAATCCTGTTTTTGGGGGTAGTGTGACAGTTTGAGAGCTTGGTTGCTCAACTCACCCGCGAAAAATACTCACGCTCGATCTGCGCTGGCGGCGGATAATCCTGACACTGCATGAATTGGGCCAAGGCGGGGTAGATTGCCTGGATATGCTCCAAAATCTGGCCCGCCACGCGCCGAATTGAAAAATGTGCCCCAGGCGCGCCGCGCAGGCGGCAAAAGTGAAAGGCCTCGCGCATGTTCATGGTCAGCAGCACGCGCCGATTGTGCGCATTGGTCAGCACATACGCCGCCTGAGATGGAAAATCCTCTTCCAGCGCGTGGTAGGCCGTGCCGGCCGCCTCTACCGCAGCGCAAAACTTGTCGGTCAGGCCTGCCTGTGCAAAGGGGCGTGGCACGGCATAGCCCAGATCGGGCGTCAAGCACTGGGGCGTTTGCGTCATCATGCGATGGCGCTTGACTTCATAGTATGCCCCCTGGTCCATCACGCAGTCAAAGGTCATGACCACGTGCTCCAACTCGCGAATGGGCACATCAAAGGGGCCACGCCCATCCAGCGCGCGCGAGATCACCTCGACCCGTTCGCCAATGGACATTTGCTCCGCTTGCTCCAAGGCCTTGGCAAAACTGCAAGCACCCCAGCGATAAATGCACGCGGCCACAAACTTGGCTTCGCCCGCGCGGTCATAGTCAACCAGCACAGTGCTGGAGGCTGATGGGCCGGCCTGTGTAACTTTGAATCTCAATTTTGAAATTTGTTCCAGGTAGAGACTGGGATCGGCATATTTGACCAGGGTGGGCGCTTCGGCCTGGGCCACGCGCTTGATCTCTGCGCCAATTTCGCGCACTTCGGGCAATGGATGGCTGAGCATTTTTTTGATCATCAGCTCAAGCACGCGCGCGTTGGCCGTTAGACCTACATTGGCCAGCGTGGCCGCCGGCAGCAAAAAGCGCAGGTGGTCCATCCATTTGCTGCGGGTGCGGCTGTCGTACGCTTGCTGGCTTTCGTCCTGGCGGCGAGGATGTTGCGCCAGGATCAAAGCCTGCAACGGTCCGGCGCACTCGTGGTAGGCGTCGAACAACAAACAGCACGTTTGCCGGTACAACTCGGCATGTTTCGAGGCTGCGATTTCCGGCGGGGTGTAAAAGCTATCGCAATCCAAGACCTGGTAGCGGGTAGATTTTTCGGTAAAAGAAGCCAGCCGGCTACTTTGAATCGCTTCGATGGCCAGGCGGCTGACATCCTCAATCGCCAAATGCAGAACCGCATGTTCGGCCACGGATGAATGCCCATAGCCCACTACCCACTTTTCGTGGAACTGGGCCGAGCTTTCATCGGAAAGCTCGGCGGCAATAGCGCGAAAGGTCTGCGGGCTGCGGCTGGTTTTGGCAAAGGCCACGGCAATGACTTCAGGCCGCAGCTCGCGCGGGTCGAGCAGGTAAACGGAGCGCGAACGCTGCGTCATGTATGCCTCGCCGCCTGGATGGCGGTCTGAATTTGCGCCAGGTGATCATCGAGGTGATACGGCGCCAGTTGCAAATCACGGGCCAAGAGCCAGTAGGTGCGCTTACGGGCAATCACCTCGGCCGGCAGGGCTTCCACCATCGCCACGGTCTGCGCCTGGCTGCGCCCCAGCTCTTCCAAGAGCCCCTTCAAGCTGACGTGGGCAGCCACAAGCGCATTGACGCGGGCCGGAACATTGGTTGGGTTCTGCTGACCATCGGACCATCGCTCGTCGTCATTGATGTGATCCGTAATTTGCACGTGAGTTTCGTATTCAGAGATAATGAGGTGAGCCAGGGTCTGTAGGGCGCTCCAGTCGTTGGGCGAGGGCGGACGCGCGGCCTCTACCTCGGTCACATTCACCAGGCTTTCTTCGAGTTTGGCAAAGCACTCGGCATATATTTTACGCAACGCATTTGCCAGGTCTCCGGCCGCGGGTGGAATCTGCGGCAGTGGGCGGCCAGATAGTTGCAACGACACGCTCTTTTTGGCGCTGCCGCGATAGAAAACAACTTTGACCTTGTCGCCAGCATGACGTCCTCGCATAGCGACGAGATAAGTTGGCCCATCAACCACCTTTTTGCCGCCCAGGCTCACAATCACATCGTCTTTTTGCAAGCCGGCGGCGTGCGCGCCCATGCCTTCTACCGCACCGCCCAGACGCATGCCGGCGCTCACAGGCACGCCCAGCTCGGCGGCAATATTGGCATCAAAACCAGCGGTATTGATGCCAAGCATCGGCAGGCGGGTGTAGCGCAAGTCTTGGCCGGTTTCCAACACCGACTGCAAGTTTTCCATCACCTGCTCCCAGCCGCGCCTTAGCTCGTGGGCAGCCGACGCCCACTTTTTGCCGCTGCCTAGCCCCAGGTGCGAAAGGGTGACAACCGTCTGGCCTTCTTTGGCCGCCAGCGACACCTGCACCCGTGTGGCGTCTGGCTCGCCGCGCCCGCGCCAGGTGAAAGCAAGCTTTTTATTGGGCGAGAGCGAGGTGAATTCGCCGCAAGCATAATAGCCGGCGCGCCACCATAAATACAGCCGCCCGCCCTTGCTGGCATCGGCCTGGGCCGCATCGCACATCCACTGGCGCAGCGCCGTGCTGTTGGTAAAAGCGCGATACACCTCCGCCGGTGGCGCGTTCACCGTCAACTTGAACTTGAGAGTTTGAGTAGCCATAGCAATCTCCTTTCTTGAAATGACTTGTCCCTTGCTATCATTCTATTCAGAACGACATCACAAGTCAAACGCTCAAAAGCTCGCGCGCGCGGAGGACATCGCTTTGAATCTGCGCCACCAGTTCTGCCACACTCTTGAACTTGTGCTCGCCGCGCAGGTGAGCGATAAAATCGAGCCCAAGCGGCTGGCCGTACAAATCGCCCTCAAAATCTAGCAAGTGCGCTTCGACGGTGCTCTGACCGTTATCAAAGGTGGGGCGCGTGCCGATGTTAATCACCGCCTTGTAGCTGGCCTGGTTTGTGTGAGCGATGCAGGCATACACTCCGCCACCAGGCACGGCCTTGCCGGCCCACACGCTCAGGTTTGCGGTTGGGAAGCCAATCGCGCGGCCGCGATGCGCGCCCTCGACAACCATGCCCGTCACGCGAAAAGGACGCCCCAGGCAAGTCTGGGCCGTAGCCACATCGCCCGCGCGCAGCGCATCGCGAATGCGGCTGCTGCTGACGACATCGCCGCCCAGGGCCGTAGCATCTACTTCGCACACCGCAAAACCCAGGGCCTGGCCGCTCTGCCGCAAAAAAGCAGCATTGCCCTCGCGCTTGTAGCCCAGGGCAAAATCGTGTCCAATGCACAACTCGACCATGCGCAATCGGTTGATCAATTGATCCACAAACTCGGCGGCGCGCACGCGCGCAGTTTCTGGCGTAAACTCGATGACCACGCCGAGGTCCACGCCGAGCTGCTCAAAAAGCGCCAAACGCTCTTCTACAAAAGTGAGATAATAAGGCTGCCCATGCCCCAACACAACATAAGGTGACGGGAAAAAAGTGACTACCGCCGCGCGGCGGCCAGTGCGCCGGGCCGAATGGACGACACGCCCAATCAGCGCCTGGTGCCCCAAATGCACGCCGTCAAACACGCCAATAGTCAAAACGGAGGAAATCGCCTCAACCGGCTCAGAGAAACCATGAATGATTTGCATACCGTGCCCCATCCACCTTTCCAACCCAAGCTTGAATTTCGCAGCCCCCACAATCGGCTTGCATGGGGATGCAAGCCTACAGGGTACGCAAATAGGCTAAACACAAATCAGGCCAGGTCAAACACCTTGTCTGGTCGCCAACTATCTGCCTCGGGCTGGTAAACCATCAACGCAACCAGCTTGCCATCACCATCATAAGCCCGGCAGGCTGACGCCGGCGGCATGGGCAAATTCACCTTTTGGCCATGCCGCACCCGCTGCGCCATTGCAGGCTCTAGCGTGACGGCCGGCAAAGCCTGCAAGGCAGTGTCAATGGGATGCAGTAGCATTTGCCAGTTTTCTTGAATGATTGCCTCTTCGAGCTTGGCCGCAGTTACAGCCTGGCTGATGCTAAATGCGCCACTGGCCCGCCGTTCTAGCGCCGTCATGTGCGCGCCGCAGCCCAACGCTTGCCCAATGTCGTGCGCCAATGAGCGGATATAGGTCCCGCTTGAGCAATGCACCTCGACTGCAAATTCTGGCAAGGCCAACTCGCGCAAGAAAAGGCCATAAATAGTCACCTTGCGGGCGGCGCGCTCAACCTCGACGCCCTGGCGGGCCAGCTTGTACAACGGCTTGCCCTGGTGCTTGAGAGCCGAATACATCGGAGGCACCTGTTCAATCTCGCCGCTAAACTTGGCCAGCACAGCTTGCAGCGCGGGTTCGTTTACCTGCACCTCGCGCGTGCCGGTGACCTGGCCTTGCGAATCGTAGGTGTCGGTGGTTATACCCAACCGGATGCGCGCCAGGTAGACTTTATCAGAGGCCATGAGATATTCCGCAACGCGGGTGGCTTGCCCAATGCAAACAAGCAGCACACCGGTAGCCAGGGGGTCAAGTGTGCCGGCGTGCCCGACACGCTTTTCTCGAATCAGCCGGCGCACGCGCGCCACGGCATCGTGCGAGGTCCACCCTATGGGTTTGTTGAAATTGAGGATGCCATCCACTGTACCAGCCGCTGCACTATTCTTGCCACTATGCTATCCAGCGGGCCAGCCACTCTGGCCCCGGCGGCGCTGGGGTGCCCGCCGCCGCCCAGTTCCACTGCCAGCCCAGAAACATCAAAGCCGTTTCTGGCGCGCAAGCTGATTTCAACCTCGCCGTCGTCATCTTCGAGCATGACGGCTGAAACGTTGATGCCCTCGCCTTCGAGCAACAGGCTGGGGAGCTGTAGGCCATCGGTAGAAGGATAGCCGCAGCGCTGCCGCTCTTGCGCGCTGATTGCCACCCAGGCCAATTGCCCCTCGATGGTCATCCGGCTCAGGGCAAGGCCCCAAACCGCCAATTGCCCCAGCGGCCTGCGCTGGAACAAATCGGCCACCGCCTGGTGCAGCAAAGCCCCCATGTGCATCAGCCGGATGATTTTGGCCAGCAACATTGGGCTGACGTTGGGAGTGCGCAAGGCCAGCGTATCGCCCACAATGCCATACAGCAGGCACGTGGCAGTAGCGGTGTCCAGCGGCGCGCCCAAACGGTCAATTAATTCCAACACTAACTCACACGTCGCTACAGCCTCTGGATCAACCCAATTAATGCTGCCAAAGCGGGTATTGGAAATGTGGTGGTCAATATTGACCCGGGGCAGGTGCCGCCAGCTTTCCGGCCGGTACAGCCGGCCCATGCGCCGCTCGTCGCTGCAATCCAGACTGACGAGCAGGTCGAATGTCCCCTCGATTTGATTGGCAATCTCGGCAGAACCGGGAAGCATGGCATAACGTTCTGGCACGGGGTCGCTGCAAGCCATCACCACCGTCTTGCCCAAGGCTCGCAGCGCAGCGCCCAGGCTAAGCAATCCCCCGATGGCATCGGCATCGGGGGCAATGTGGGTGAGGATCACTATACGGCGCGCGGCAAGGAGTTGGGTATCAACTTGCGTCGGCATCATCGGGCTGTGGAGAGAGCGGCTCTAATGAATCGAGCAGGCGCGAGATGCGATCACCGGTTTCCAGCGAAGCATCCCATTGGAATGACAACTCGGGCACCAGCCGCAGCTTGAGCCGCCTGGCCAGTTCGCGGCGAAAATAGCCGCAGGCGTGTTTCAGGGCGCTCAGAACGGCCTGGCTGCCAGATTGCCCCACCAGCGAGCTGACATAGATCACGGCGTGGCGCAAATCGGGGCCAATTTCGACCGAGGTCACCGACAGCCCCGCCAGGCGCGGGTCGTGAGTCTGTTTTTCCAGCATATCGGCCACCTCGGCTCGAATCTGGTCGCTCACTCGCTGCTGTCGGCGAGAGCTAGGGCGCGATTTGGCAAAACCAGGCATCAGCTAACGCGCTCCTTGACATAAACCTCGATGGTATCGCCTTCTTGAAAATCGGCAAAGCCGGCTATGGCCATGCCACATTCAAAGCCAACCTTGACTTCTTTGACATCTTCTTGAAAACGCTTGAGCGAGGTGATCTCGCCTTCGTGCAGCACCTGTTCGCCGCGCACAACGCGAGCCTTGCCGCTGCGCGGTATAATGCCATTACGCACCATGCAGCCGGCCGCCATGCCCACAGCCCGGACTTTGAAGGTGGCGCGCACCTCGGCCTGGCCCACCAGTTTGTCGGCGTACACAGGCTCCAGCAGGCCGGTGAGGGCCTTGTCAATATCCTCGATCAGCTTGTAGATGATGTCGTAATGGCGGATATCCACCCCTTGCGATTCAGCCAGGCGGCGCGCGGCTACATCTGCATCAACCGTAAAGCCAATGACCACCGCGCTCGAAGCTGCCGCGAGCATGACATCAGACTCGCCAATATTGCCGGTGCCGGTGTGCAAGATATTGACCTTGAGCTCTTGGCTCCCCAGCCTGGACAGCGAATTGACAATGGGCTCTAGCGAACCTTGCACATCTACCTTGATAATCAGCGGCAGTTCCTTGATCTGCCCGGCCTTGGCCAGTTGGTACATGCTGGTCAGGTCAATCCTGGGGCGAACCACCGCGGTCGCCTGAGCGCCAAGCTCAACCTTGCGCTCTGACGCCATAGCGCGGGCAATCTTTTCGTTCTTGACCACCTTAAACGGCTCGCCGGCTTCGGGGATATCTGGCAGGCCCATCACCTTGACGGGCGTTGAAGGCAAGGCTTCATTGGTTGGCTTGCCGTGCTGGTCAAACATTGCGCGTATGCGGCCTGCCAACGCGCCAATCAACAAAGCGTCGCCCGTCCTGAGCGTGCCGTTTTGCACCAGCAAGGTGGCAATGGCCCCGCGAGATTTATCCATGCGGCTCTCGACCACCGTGCCCACCGCCGGGCGATTGGGGTTGGCTTTGATCTGGCAATTATCGGCCACCAGCAAGATGGCTTCCATCAGATCGTCAATGTGCAAACGCTGTTTGGCCGAAACGGGGATGCACAGCGTATCGCCGCCGTACTCGTCAATGAGCAAGCCGTTATCGCTCAATTGCTTTTTCACCAGGTCGGGGTTGGCATTGGGCTTGTCGATTTTGTTCAGCGCCACAATGATGGGCACGCGCGCAGCCCGCGCATGCGAAATGGCCTCTAACGTCTGTGGCATGACGCCATCGTCGGCGGCTACTACCAGGATGGCCACATCTGTCACCTGCGCGCCGCGCGCGCGCATGGCGGTAAAAGCTTCGTGGCCGGGGGTGTCTAGAAAAGTGATCTTGCGCCCATGATGCTCCACCTGGTACGCGCCAATGTGCTGCGTGATACCGCCCACCTCGCCTGCCACCACATTGGCGCTGCGGATTACATCCAGCAGAGAAGTTTTGCCGTGGTCAACATGCCCCATCACCGTAACAATCGGCGGGCGCGCCACAAGCTTGGCTGGGTCTTCTCCGGCATACAGTTGCTCGCGAGTCGTCAGAGGGGCTTCGGTTACTTGCTCTTCAGCAATCTCTTGCTCACGCGGCTCAAACCCCAATCCCTGCAAGACAATGGCCGCCGTGTCATAATCAATGGTCTGGTTGATGTTGGCCATGATGCCATTGTTCATCAGCTCTTTGATGACATCAATCGGGCTGATTTTTGCCAATACAGCCAGCTCGCGCACGGTCAAAGAACTGGGTACTTGAACAAGCTTTTCGCTATTTTCCATAAACGCCCTCCCTTCAGAGTTCTGAATTCAAGGTTCAGAACTCGAATTCAGGCAAGTGTTTCAGCAAATTTCAACAGATCAACACAATCTTGTTCCGGCAAAGCCACTCTAAGCGCAAGCTCTAGCCGCCGATTTTGCAAAGCCAGTTGCCAACATTCGCGCGCCTGGTGCACGTACGCGCCACGGCCGGGGCATTTGCCGGTGGGGTCTATGTGCACCCGGCCTTCTGCCGTGCGCACCACGCGCGTCATATCGCGCTTGCCCTGCACCTGACCACACCCCACACAGGTGCGTTGGGGGATGTGCTTTCTTCTAGGTTGCTTGGCTTTATTCATCCGGATCCCAGGCATCGCGCACACGGCCCGGTTTTCGCTCGTGCTTAGCCACTACCGCCCCCAGCCGCTCGTCAAACACCAATTTGCGGTCACGGCGCTTGCCCTTGCCCTTCTTCTTGTCCTTGCCATCTTTGCCTTCTTCCTCTTCTTCTTCTACCTCTTCCGATTCTGTCTCGTCGAACTCGACCGCAGGCAAATGCTCGGTAGGCGTCACTCCAGGCTGGGCAGCAACGGCAACCGCTTGCGGCGATTGTTCGGCAACCGGCGCTTGGGTCAACTCGATAGCAGTTGGTTCAGCGGCAGCAAGCTGATCTGCCGGCGCTTGGGCCTCTGCCATCACAGGCTCAGTGGGTGGCTCGAGAACAGGAGCAGGCGCGGCCTCTACAGGTTGGGGAACCGGCCCTTCGCTGACCAGGGGTATGAACCACAGGCCGCCCGCTTCAATCCGGCTCTTGATTTCCGAAAGCGCCTTGGGGCCAATGCCCTCAACCGACAACATGGCCTGGTCGCCGCCGGCTAGTCGCTTGAGCACCTCGGCCACCTTGCTCATGCGCGCTCTTTCAAGGTGGTTGAGCACACGCTCGCTCAACCCAATGGCGCTCAACAAGGTGGTCTCGGCAGCCGTCGGGATGCGGGTCAACCAGTCTTCCGCTCCACTGACGCGCTCCAGTCCTGCCATCGGCCTGGCCTGAGACACTGTTTCAACCAGCGCGGCAGCTCGCGCTTCCTTCTTGGCTGCCATCGTCACCGCATAGTCGGCATCGAGCACCTGGTGCAACACCTGAAATTCCTCGCTGTTCCAGGGCAATTGAAGCTCGGCATGCCGCTCAAGTGTGGCCTGTAGAGTGGGCAAAAGCGCCACAACGTTTTGTTCCAAGCGGGCCACCCATTCGGCCTCTTGGCTGTACTTGATCAAGTCGGTGGCAGCCTCGGTGGCGCTTTCGATATCAATGCGCCAGCCGGTCAGCTTGGCCGCCAGGCGCGCATTTTGCCCTTCGCGGCCAATGGCCAGGCTAAGCTGGTCGTCTGGCACCACCACCTGGGCTGTTTTGCCTTGTTCGGGGTCGTCATCAGGATACACCGCCAGCACGCGCGCCGGGCTGAGAGCCTTGGAAATGTAAGCTTTGGGGTCGTTCGACCACTCGATGACATCAATCTTTTCGCCGTTCAGCTCGTTGACGATGGATTGGATCCGCACCCCCTTCATGCCCACGCACGACCCAACCGGGTCTACGCCCGCCTGCAAGGCAGCCACCGCGACCTTGGAGCGAGCCCCCGGCTCGCGCGCGATGGATCGAATCTCGACGGTGCCATTATAAATTTCTGGCACCTCCAGTTCAAGCAAGCGGCGCAGCATGTTTTTGTGGCTGCGGCTAACAATAATTTGCGGCCCGCGCGAGCTTTTGCGCACTTCCATCACATAGGCGCGCAGTCGCTGGTGTAACATGTACCTTTCGCCGGGTACTTGCTGGCTCTTGGGCAACGATGCCTCGGTGCGGCCCAGGTTAAGTGAGACGCCCATGCCTGTGATGCTTTGCACAGTGCCATTGATAATCTCGCCTTCACGCTCGGCGTACATGGTATACTGCGCGTCACGCTCGGCTTCGCGGATACGCTGCAAAATAATTTGCTTGGCCATCTGCGCAGCCACGCGCCCAAAATCGTCGGGCGTGCTATCTACCATGATCATGTCGTTCAATTGAGCATCGGCCACGTTGGCGCGCGCCTCTTCCAACGACACTTCGGTGTTAGAGTCTTGGGGTTGCTCCACCACCTCTTTTTCAACAAAGATGCGCGCCGTGCCCGTATTCGCGTCAATTTCAGCGACAATGTTTTGCGCGGCGCTGGCATTCATATTCCGGCGATAGGCCGAAACCAGCGCCGCCTGGAGCGCCTGCAAAACTACATCGCGCGGCAGGTTTCGCTCTGTGCATATTTGGTTAAAAGCCAGCAGGAACTCGCTCTTCATTCCCTCGTGCCTCCAAGGCCTTTTTCATCATAGCCCAACCATAACATAACAACGCCCCTGTTAGAGGGGCAACGAGTTTAGCATCGGCGATTGTGCCTTGATAACAAGAAAAGTGGGGGATCCCCACTTTTCAAATGCGACCAGTATGCCGATGAACAATAAAGATTATATCATGTTCCACTCTACTGTCAACTAGAGTTTTTTACCATCCCGCCAGGTACTGCTGCCATTCGCTGTAAGAATGGGCGTGGCGCCCAAACAAGTATTGAGCCGATGGGCGCGGCTCAAAAGGCGCGCGGCGCAAGCACATATGCGCCTCTTGCAGCGTGCGGCCCCCCTTGCGGCGATTGCACTGTGGGCAGGCGGCCACCAGGTTACCCCAAGAAAAATCGCCGCCGCGGTAGCGCGGAATGACATGATCAATCGTCAGGCGCGACGAGCTTGCGCCACAATATTGGCACGTGAACTCGTCGCGGCGCAAGATTTCGCGCTTGCACAGCCGCACATGCAAATGTGGGCGGCGCACGATATGCTCCAGCCGAATGACCGATGGGCGCGGAAAGACCGACGTGGCGGCGCGAATGTATCCTCGCCCATTCAGAACAATTTCTGCCTTGCCAACCATGAGCAGGCCCACAGCGCGCCGCGTGCTGCACACATTCAGCGGCTCATAATTCAGGTTCAAAACTAGCACCGGCTCGTTCATGGGATTCAAAATTCCAAATTTAAAATTTCAAATTGCGCTTGCCGATGCAGAAAAGTATATCACGAGGGGGAAAGAGCGTCAACTGCGCGCGGCGCGCCCCAGTTGCCAGTAAGGCAAAAAACCATAGTAGTAACTGAGCAACCCACACAACCGCAGGCCGTGTGGGCCATCGCGGAGGCCCCGCAAAGTGACAAAGCGCCACCAAAAATGGCGGAGGGGCATACTGAGCAAGTGATAGAGTTTAGGATTGATTCCCTTTTGGCGCAGGGCTTGCACTTCTAGGGCAGCCCGCGCGCGCTGCTTGACGTGGAACTGCGCCACAGAGTCATAGTTATAGTGAATCAGCACATTCTGCAAATGGCCGGTGGGGCCATCTAGCCTGGCAATCTCTTCCACGGGTCGCTCGTAGCGCGCGCGGCCATGTTGCAGCAGGCGCATCTGATAATCGGGATAGTAGCCCGCGCCCAGAGTGAGCCGGCCAAAAATATAATTGTGGCGCGGAACATAATAGCCGACCGGGCCTGGATTGGCCTGGATAACGGCGCGAATTTCGGCCGCTAACTCTGGGGTGGCGCGCTCATCGGCGTCTACAAAGAACACCCAATCGGTATGGCCCACCGCTTCCAGCGCCGCGTTACGCTGCTGGGCATAATCATCAAAACGGCGATACAGCACGCGCACCGGGTAGTGTTGGGCGATGGCAACCGTGTCGTCGGCGCTATAGCTGTCAAAGACCAGCACCTCATCGGCCCATTGCAAACTCTTGACACACTCGGCAATGTGATGCTGCTCGTTGAGGGTGAGGACGATGGCCGTCAGCCGCATGGCAATTTCATATTCCAGATTCAAAATCTAAGATTTGGTTACTTGTGCTTCTTTTTGAGCATGTCGGCCACCCGGCCTTTGTCCAAATCGCCCGATTGGTCGGTGGGGGCGGCCAGTGCATCGCGCGCGAGCGGTCTGGGCGGCGCAGCTTTTTGCTGCTGGGCCGGGGGCGGGGCAGATTCGCTCACCTCGGCCTTGGGTTTGCGCTGGCGGCCTTCAGTCACCTCGGGCACTTGCTGTCCGCTTGTAGCCGACGGATCGAGGGGCTGTTCGGCGGTCTGTGCTTGCGGCTTGTGGACGTGCCGCGGCCCGCGAAGTTGGGCATTGAGTAAAGTGCGAATTTTGTCAATCAGATTGCTCATCATACCTCCTTCAAGTTAACCACCAAGTACACCCTGGCCTGACCGGCAGGGCAGGCAAAGGGACACCAAGTTTCCTTTTTCCTTTGTGTGCCTTTGTGCCCTTTGTGGTGAAAAAGGGAATTCCTATTAATTGCACCTAACTGAACAATTGAATAACCTGCCGATACGCATTGGTTACGTCGCTGTTCTGCCCGGCCCCGGCGCGAATGAGCCAGGCGGCCAGGCGCTGCTTCCAAAGCGGGTAATATTTGCCATAGAGTCGCTTGCGGCTGAGCCACAAATTTACAATCATTTCTGGCCGCGCCTGTGCGGTAGATTGCCCGCCATAATGCACGATTTCGGCCCGCGGCACGCAATAGATTTTCCAACCGGCTCGCTTGATGCGCCAGCACCAATCAATCTCTTCGCAATACATGTGGAACCCATCATCCATCAACCCCACCTGGGCAATGGCCTCGGTGCGCGCCATCAGCGCTGCGCCCAGCGGATGATCCACCTCAAACGGCTCACCGGCCGCATAGAGTCGGCGAGGGTAACGGCCATTCAAGCGGCTATCGAGCAAACGCCTGTGAAGCGGCCAAAAATCCAGCGCGATCTGCGCCAGGCCCGGAAAGCCAAAGGCGCTGTGCTGAAAGCTGCCATCGCCATAGACCAACCTTGCCCCACAAGCGCCGGCCTGGGGCGCGCTGTCCATGAAATTGACCAGCGCCTCTATCGCCCCAGCGCGCGCGAGGGTATCGGGGTTGAGCAGCAAAACATAACGGGGCAAATGCGAATCGTGAATGGTCACTGCGCGCATGGCTTGGTTGTTGCCGCCGGCAAAGCCTGGATTGTGCCGGTTGGCAATCAGGCGAACGTGAGGAAAGCGGCTGGCTACCATCTCGGCGCTGCCGTCGGCGCTGGCGTTGTCTACCACAACAATTTGAAATTTTGAATTTGGAATTTGAAAATCAAGCGATTCCAGGCAAGCCGCTAACAGCTCGCGCACATTCCAACTGACGATGACGATGGCTAGGTCGAGCCGCGACATCAAGCGTGCCTCGAAATATAACGAGCGAAAAGTTGAACACTGTGCTCGTCACTGACACCAGCAAAAGCCCTCATCAGTTCCTCATAGGCTGCTGCCGTTATCAAGATCGGCTCCGCTAGATCAAGTTGTGTGAATGGCTGAATATTCTCTTGATCTGCAACTTTGGAAATTGAATCAGCTACTCTGACAATTGCAGCACTGAGTGTTTCCTTGTCAATCTCACCAAGCAGTTGCTTCAAAAGGAGAGCTGTTGTTGAAGTGACCCAAATTCGGACCAGCCCACGTTTAACCTCTTCACCTTGAACGCAGAAATAATAGAGATTGGGATCTTGTGGAGAAGGAACATCAAAATATGGCTGAATCTTGGGGCCTGCACTTGTTGTTATAGAATATCGCTTTCTACCGGTTTTAATTTCATATACCCACAGGTTCTTGCTGGTTTTGCGAGCGCCGCCTCCGCTTTCTTTCCACTCAGCCCAGTAATCGCCGGGATTTGGATCGAGCATTTCTTCTTCAAAATACAAAAATTCTCGGAGACTCTCTTGCCATAACAACCAGCCCACTCTCATGTCAGGCTTGTGTCTGGGATCACTTTCAGCAACCTTTTGACGACGCTGCTGAACTAGCTTGGCGTATTGATCAAGCACCTCGCGCGCTGCAATAATGGGATCATCTTCTGTTGAAGAAACTCTGATTGATCGGGTTAAGGCAGGATGCATTAAACTGGTGCCACAATGTTCCTTGATGTTTTTGCTAGATTGAACACATAGCATCTTGTGTTCAATCCCAAATTGCTTGTAGGTTACATCTATATTGAGATTACTCCAGCCTTTACGCGGGATATTCCTTGCAGTGCAGTATACTTCCGACCAATCGCCTTCTTCAAACTTTCTCCCCATCATTGCAGCAACTTTTGAAGCCAATAATGCATGCGCCTGAATTAATTCCTTCTTGGTGAAGGCAGAAAGTGTTTGGGGTTTTTTCATTCGCCATCCTCTCTTACTACCCATTTTTGAGGTGATTCTTTAACAACGTCTTTGACAACACGCCGAAAGTCCTCATAATCCAGGCTGATAATCTCCCCCGCTTCTATACGCTCTTGTAGCCACATTGAATAAAGCTTACGGCTATCGAGTTCGCTCTGTCTTTCAACATGCTGGTATTGAACAACAAAGCCATCAGGATTTTGCTCAAGTGTGTGCGCTAAAAACTGGCGAATATCTGTATTGGAAACTTTGCCCGTGTGCAGCGCCTTGATAGGTGACGCATCTTGGGGACGCTTTTGACAGTGAATGACCAAGTCATACCCCACCGCATTATCAGAAACAAATTGCTTAAATGTCCCATGCCGCTTGTCAAGCGTTTGGATTTTTTCAACCTCAAAACCATTGGAAGCAAGAGCAGATTGAAGAGCTACCCAGACCTCTGCGGAAGAGTTATGAAAGACAAGCGTGAGCCAGCGGCGAGGCTTGAGAACTCGATGCATCTCGCCAATCGCCTGAGCCATCAAGTCACGATAGTCCGCTATACTTTTGCCTTGCACTCGATTGACGATGGCTTCATTTTTTGTGCTTGTGAATACACCCAGCCATGCCTCCCACAAATAATTCATCTCAGAGTAATTAATATTGCCTCCAAAGGGCGGGTCGGTGAAAATATAATCTATTGAATCATTCGGAATTGGGCTCAGGTCGGTGGCGCTTTGGGTTGATAGGCAAAAAGGCATTTCTGGCCTCTGTTGCCAAGTTTCCAGATAATATCGTATCGTTTTGGCTTTTCTCTCAAAGACCTTGAATACATTTTGTTCGTTAAAGATCATTGGCACATTGTAATTAGCAATATTCCCACTGCCACCCCAAAACCTAAACTCGGACAGGCGAGTGACCCGTTGATAGAGGGAAGTAACTGTGAACATTAATTTCAAGCCGAGGTCTTGATCCGGCCATCTGCGGGCAAAATCCCATAAACGAGCTACCGCCCGCAGATTACGGGCTGTGTAGAGAGCGTCTACGGATTTCAAGCCGCGAGTGATGGCTTGTCTTGTATTTACCCCGTTAGGTAGCTGCGCCGTGGGATACCAGAGGTCTGCTGGGAACCCCGCCTCGGCAGATTGTATAACGCTCAAATCCCAATCGTCTGGAACAGCTTTCGACTCTTGCAGCCCCGAATCACAACAACGATACCCAATCTGAACCGGGTATAGGCAAGTGCGCTGCAACCTACGCTTTTGCAGATGCTTGGCGCAATGAGGGCAATCAAACTCGCTTCTAATCTTGCTCTTGCGCACATCCTCTTGCTCGTCACGGGCCACATTCCACAGCACAAACTCTTTTTCGCAAAATTCACACACCAGCCCATAGCTCCATACTGTATATTCCATTGGAACCAGCTTGCCGCAATGCCGGCACCGAGTTCCATAGAGGAGCATTTCTTCATCATGCGCAGCCATCAGAACCTCTCGGGTGGCTTCTTTATAGCTACCAGCGTCTATAGGGGTGAGAAAATTCAGAGCTATGAAGGTGGCCGCTGGCGAGAGGTCAGTCAAAATGGGCTTGCGCTTCGTTCTGAGGGCGGCGACCCCCGTCATGCCAGACCCACAGAATGGATCAAGAATCAAATCACCCGGCTGTGTGAAATGCTCAATCAAGTGTATGATGGCCTCGGGGGGAACTTTGGTGTGATAAGTATGCGCATCGTAAACATAGGTGTTTTTTCCAGCCACTAGGTCTTCAAGCAATGGGCTGATGGCATACTCCTGGTCAGCAGTCGCATTTGACTCGACAAAGTTGTAGAGGGCCTGATTGAGATAGGCGGAATAATCATCGTTTGCAAACGCCTCCAACATTCGAGGCGCATCTAACAACGACAGGCTGGCCTGTTCGTTATCCGGCGGCACCAGGAAAGGTTGAACCATTCTCATGGCTAGTGGTCCTCTCCCAATGGGTTATAGTTTGTCCACAAAGCTTCTGTGCGTTTATCCTTGGTCGAATGAATGGTCTTGGCAGGCGACACGGTCTTGACCCATTTTGGGGGAGGGTAAAGCATATCCATAAGCTCACAGGGGTAATTTGAAACAGCCACAAGGCCCTGGACAGCATTTAGAACCTCTGCCAATTCTCTATGCTCGTCATCTGTCATTTCATATCCATAGGCATTGTTGTCGCCTCTTGTCAGGTGCACATAGGGCGGGTCACAGTAAAAAAGTGTCTGAGGCGAATCGTAGAGATGGATCGCCTCTACAGCAGGGCGATTTTCAATTTGCACGCGCAATAACCGCTCTGCAATCTCTGGCAGACCCTCTAAACTACCCAGCCACCGCCTCACAACGCCGCTCATCCCCCCCCGGCTGGTGTTTTTGCAATTGGCCCAACGGCCCAAACTGGCAGTTTGAGCCAGGCCCGTGCGCACCTGCCTGGCCCGGACAAAGAAACGCCGCGCCCTTTCCAGTGGACTTACTTCGGGATCAATGACACAAGCAGTGGCAAATTCCTCGCGTGAAAAAGGGGTCAAGCCAATAGCTTCTAATAGCTGCTCCTTGTCGTCCCTCAACACGCGGAAAAAAATAGCCACTTCTCCATCCAAGTCATTATAAGTTTCAACTGGCGAAGGGGCGCGGTTTAGCAGCACAGCCGCAGACCCGCCGAATGGCTCGCAATAGTGATGGCAAGTTGGCAATAAGGGCAGCAACCAATCCAAATGAGAAAATTTGCCGCCATACCAGCCAAAGGCGATAATCTTTTTGCTCCGCAAATTGGATATAGGTGAAGGAGCAGTTTTTGTTTTGTTACCCATCGTCACGGCCTGTCAATCGTCACCAGGTGTGGGTCTACATTGTTGTTGAGCGATGTGATTTCCACATCTTCGTGAATCAGCCCGGCCCAAAAGTAGAACGGATTGCGCGGCGGGACCTGGGTGAGGCGGATGCAGCCAGTGATCACAGCACGCTTGCCCGGCGCAAGATAATAAAATTCCTGGTTGTCTATCTTGACCACGTCCAGGTCCGCAGGGCTGCCCACGGCCCAACGAAACGGATAATTGCGCAGCGAGGTGTCAAAGTCAATCCCAACCCGCCACACGCCCGATTCGACGGCATAGCCAGCGATTTTTTCGGGGCGGGCTGTATTATAATTCTGATCCATGTCATAGCACACGCCGGGCTGCGGGCCGCTGGTGCGGATGGGGACGGTGCCATAATTTTCAACCGTCAAGGTAAAGTAGAGGGTCTGCCCAAGCACAAAAGTGCCTTTGCTAAACTCGACCTCGCCATCCACAATTTCTGCCCGCGGCACGCCTGCCTGGGTTATAGTCAGCGTGGTGGTGAGCTGGGCAAACTGACCCACCAGGTCGGTAGCTTCGGCCACGACGGTATAGGCCCCATCGGGGGGCGGCTCGGCGCCCTGGTCTACGCCCGCGTCATAATCAAAAGTGTGCAGCCCCATTTCGCCGAGCTTGCGCCCGCCGGCCTTTTCGGTCATGGGGTATTCGATGCGGTCTGCCCCCAGCAAATACACCCGCAGCGTGGCGTCTTTGCTTACATAGACGTTAATCGTGGCGCGGTCGCTGAGGCCATCGCGGTTGGGTGTAAAGACCGGCGGCGAGGCGGTGAGATTGCGCAGCTCCAGCAGCGCGGTATCGGCATCGGCAATGACCAACTGCCCTTTTTGCTGGCTGGTTTCTTTGCCATCACTGGCTTCCAGCACCCAGGTGTAGGCGCCGTTGGGCATCATCGTGTTGTCAATGATGCCGCCAAATAAAACCTGGTGGGTGCCCAACGTGCGCGGCAAATCGCGGCGAAAGTAGAAATTTTGCCCCTGGGCGTCTGTAAAGTAAATAGAGACAGTGGCGTTGCGCCCCAAAGTATAAGAAATGTGGGTGAGATCGGCCTTGCCATCGCCGTTGGGAGTGATGGTAGCAGGCGAAAATTCTACCGCCACAATCAGCGGTTGGGGAGCGCAGGCGGCCACTGCCACCAGCAAGACAAACAGCCAGACAATATTTCGAAGCACATAAACATAAATACGTGACACGCGCAAGCTCCTACAAGAGTATTGGGTTATCGGCGTCAGGATTATAACATGGTCGCGCCCGACAAACAATGGACATGATTTGACAAATAATAGACGTGACTTGGACATAGCTGCCTCCACCAAATGTTATACCCAAACGCGAGCTTTCAGGGGTAGGTTTTTCTGATGACACTTTTGACCTCTCCCCTCCCACTCCCCCCTTTGGGGGTCACATTTTCCCCCTTCCCTGGCAGGGAAGGGGGCAGGGGGTTAGGTCAGAACCGCCAATTTCAAAAAACCTACCCTTGAAAGCCAAACGTGCGGGGCTGTTCTACCTGGTTGTTGATGGGCGGTTGCGTTTCTCCTGAGATAAGATAAAATGGCCTGCGCGCACCCCCTGAACAAGCCAACCAACAAGATGCGCAAACTGTGATTTTTAAGGATGGTTCTATGCGCCCAGAACGCCGCCAACTGGCAGGGATTTTGCTTATCAGCACAAGCGCCCTCATGCTAGAGGTCATACTGACCCGCATCTTTTCAGTGACCATGTGGTACCACTTTGCCTTTCTTGCCATTTCTATGGCGCTGATGGGCAGCGCCGTGGCGGGGATTGCGCTTTATTTCTTGCCCCGTCTGGCCGACCCACGCCAAGCCAAGCGATGGATCGGCCTGGCTGCTCTGGCGCTGGCCCTGGCGACGCCCATTACGTTCTTGATCTATCTGCGCATACCGCTCCAATTAAGCTGGGGGCGGGGCGCTTTTTCTTTCAAACAACTGCTTGGGTTGATCGTCGTTTATTTAGATTTGACGGTTCCTTTCTTTCTATCTGGCCTGGCGCTGTCGCTGGCTCTTGCTACCTGGCCCAAGCACACCGGCCAAGTATACTGGGCGGACTTGATGGGGGCGGCGATGGGCTGCCTGCTCAGCATTGCGGCATTAGAAGCTTTAGGCGGAGCTGGAGCGCTGCTGTCTACCTGCTTGGTGGCGGCTTGCGCCGGGCTGGTCTTTACGTGGCGGAGGGGGCGTTGGCAAATGGCCTCTGCTCTTGCCATCATCATCCTGCTGTCGGTGGCAGTTTGGGGCGCGGCCACGCACAAATGGCTCACCATCACTGTGAACAAGACCGGCGGCGCAGAACCGCCGCGCATCTATGAGGAATGGAACGCCCATTCGCGCGTGACCGTTTACGAGACGAGTTACTATCCATTTTATTGGTCGGTGGACCAACGCTACTGGGACAAGGTCATCCAAGAAAAGCGCTATCTGAACCATGCCCTGCTGCTGATTGACGCGGTCGCCGGCACGCCCGTGCAAGAATTTCGGGGCTTGCTGCACGAAGAAGAATTTCTGCGCTACGACCTGACCTCGTTCGCCTATCACCTGATTGATCAACCCAACACACTGGTGATTGGGCCAGGCGGCGGGCGAGATGTTTTGGCGGCGCTGGCTTCGGGCGCGCCGCACGTGACGGCCGTGGAAGTGAATTCGTTGGTGGTTGACGCTGTGCGCGGCCCCTTGGCCGAATTTTCCGGTCACCTGTACGAGCGGCCCGATGTCACCATTGTGGTAGACGACGCGCGCGGCTATATCACCCGCAGCCCAGAGCGTTACGACCTGATTCAGGCCTCGCTGATTGACACGTGGGCGGCCGGCGGATCGGGCGCGTTTGCGCTATCTGAAAATAGCTTGTATACCATCGAGGCGTTCAAGACCTATTACGAACACCTGTCGGATCGGGGCATTCTCACCATTTCGCGCTGGTACTTGACCGAGCGCCCGGCCGAGACCATGCGGCTTGTTTCCACAGCCATGGCTGGCTGGAAGAGCGCGGGCGTGGCCGACCCCCGCCCGCATGTGGCCGTGGTGGCTCGGCCCAACGCCAGCGGGCAGGCAGAGGGGATGGCCACCGCGCTGTTCAAGCGCGCGCCGTTCACCCAGGCCGAGATCGAGCTGCTGCAAGCCAAGGCCGCCGAGCTTGGCTTTACGGTTCTTTATGCGCCCAGCCTGCCCACCCACGAGGAAGTGGGCCAATTCATAGAGGCCACAGATCCCCTCGCCGTCATCGCCGCGTATCCGCTAGATATTTCACCGGCCACCGATGACCGGCCCTTTTTCTTCAACCTGGTTCGCCTGGGCAATCTTTTCAATCCCGCCCTCAGCGCCAGCGGCGTGTATCGCACCAGCATGGAGGCCATGACCATCCTTGTGGTTGTGATGGGCATTATGGCCCTGGCGGGCATTCTCTTTGTTCTTTTGCCGCTAGAAATTGGGGCCAGGAGGCGAGGCTTGCCGCGAGCTTCGGCCAGGCTGCTGGGATATTTTGCGGCGCTGGGACTGGCTTTTATGCTGGTAGAAATTCCCACCATTCAGCGCATCACAGTATTTTTGGGGCGGCCGGTTTACTCGCTGGCGGTGGTGCTCTTTTCGCTGCTGCTGTTCAGCAGCCTGGGCAGCCTGTGGAGCAGCCGCCAGCCCATAACAGACAAAAAACTGACCGGGTGGTTCTTTGCCGTGCTTGTGCTTGTGGTCGTCTTGCACGCGCTGGCAGGCGATTGGTTAGTGCGCGCCACCATCGGCCAGAGCCTGGAGCTTCGCCTGGGCTTGGCCATGCTTCGCCTGGCTCCCTTGGGCTTTATGATGGGCATGCCCTTTCCGCTGGGAATGCGCTGGGCCGGAAGCCATCAGCCGGGCGTGATACCCTGGCTGTGGGGCATTAATGGCGTCATGTCGGTGATGGGGTCAGCGCTGGCCATGGCGCTGGCCATTCACGTTGGCTTTCAAATCACGCTGGTGATAGCGGCAGTCATTTATGGGGCAGCGGGCGCGCTGCTGGCGATTGATGTGCGCCAGGCGGCGATCCAGAAAACATAATGCCGTTTCAGCGAGCTTGCGTTTCTCATCGGATAGGTTACAATGTTCACTGAAAACACTATGCAAACCTATCAAGAAACACTGGCTTTTTTAGAACAATTTGCCAATTACGAAAAAACGCGCTCGGTCAGCTATACGCCGGGCGCATTTGACCTGACGCGCATGGAGGCCCTGTTGGCCCGCCTGGGCGACCCGCACCGGCGCTACAAGACCATTCACGTAGCCGGCACCAAGGGCAAAGGCTCGGTGTGCGCCATCATCGAATCGGTGTTGCGCGCGGCCGGCTATCGCACCGGGCTATACACCAGCCCGCACCTGCACACCTTTTGCGAGCGCATTCAGGTGAGCGGCCAAAACATCTCTCGGCAAGATGTGGTGGCGCTGGTTCAAGAGCTAGCGCCGCACCTTCAAGCCATCCCCGGCCTGACATGGTTTGAGGTCGTCACCGGGCTGGGGCTGCTGTATTTTGCCCGGCAGCAAGTGGATGTAGCAGTGATTGAGGTGGGGCTGGGGGGGCGGCTGGATGCCACCAACGTAATCAGCCCACTGGTCAGCGTCATCACCTCGCTCAGCTTTGACCACACCGCCTGGCTGGGCGACACCCTGGCGCAGGTCGCCGCCGAAAAAGCCGGCATCATCAAGCCGGGCGTGCCGGTGGTCAGCGCGCCACAGCCAGATGAAGCCCTCAACGTAATAGAGCAGCACTGCCGCGAACAAAACAGCCCGCTGACGCTGGTCGGGCGCGATTGGCGCTTTGAGCCGGGTGAAATTCACCCGGATGGGCAAAGTTTTTTTGTCGTCCCGACGGGGCAATCTCGCTACGCGCACACCAAGCGCGCGCGGGTTTTGCTGTTTGTCCGGCTGCTGGGCAGGCATCAGCTTGTGAACGCCACCGTGGCGCTGGCAGCGCTTTCGCAGGCCGGCTTGGGCGGGCTAGAAGCATCGCCCCGCCACTTGCGCGATGGGCTGGATAGGGTAAAATGGCCCGCCAGGCTAGAAGTGCTGAGTGAGGCCCCGTTGGTGGTGTGCGATGGCGCCCATAACGGCGATTCAGCCAAGCAACTGGCCGCCGCCCTGGCCGAGTGGTTTCCCGGCAAGCAGTGGACATTTATCTTTGGGGCGTCATCCGATAAAGACATTGTCGCCATGCTAGACGCTTTTGTTCCCGCCTCCATGCAAATGGTATTGACGCGCTCACACCACCCGCGCGCCGCCGAGC
>JBGSMF010000373.1:0-4828 GCA_041740315.1 Thermoflexales bacterium | reverse complement strand
CCTCCTGTGACTGGGTATCTCCAATGAGTTTCAAAGTATCAAGTATCGGCAACACTTTCTTGTCCAAGAAGGTTGGCATGGTCGACAGTATCAACGTCGTTGCTGCTGACCCAATATGCCCCAATATCTTTAGGTCCATTGAGTTGAGCTTCTCACTATCAGCCCAGTAGTTAGGCAATAACTTCTCTACAGCATCACGATCTTGTTGTCCAAGTACCTGAGCAGCGGTAAGCCTGATCAGATAAAAATATTCTTCATCAGAAGCTATTCCCAAAAGTAAGGGAATGGTATCGGGATGAGAGAGCTTTCCGAGTGCACTGACAGCAGCTTGTGCTACATCATGATCCTTGTCTTGCACAAACAACTTTAGCGGCTCATAGGTAACAAGTCCTCCTATCATTTCCAAACTACCAACTGCCTCAAGACGGACCGCAGGACTTGGATCTTGCACAATTTTGTTCAGCGGCTCAATAGTTCTCACATCACCAAGCTGTCCGAGGCTCCCGACCGCAAGTTGTCGCACTTTTTCATCAGGATCGCCAAGTGCTTCAACTAGAATAGACAAATACGATACAGATTTTGACTCGGCTAATATCTGGCAGGCTATCCTACGGGTATCTACTGGCCGAGATGGCGTGAGAGCTTCCGACACAATCATCAAAGATTCAGGAGTGCCAAGCCACCCCAGTATCTCTAAAGCATAATCGCAACGAGGCGATGGACTTGTGCGAGCAGCTCTTCGTACTCTTTGAAAGTTAAGATGGCCCGCATCGCGCAGAATTTGGAATATCTCACGGCGTATTACATTTTTCGATCTACTCAACATTATTCTGGTCAGGTCTATTGATCGGTCATTCTCATACAGATGAACTAGCAAGCTGCGAATGAGGGCTATGCTCTCAACATCTTCCTCGCTCAGCTTTCCAAGCTCATCAACCAATAACTTTACGGCTTGGGAACTATGGCTATAAAGAAAAGCTTGCGCGCCATTTGATAGTTCGTTTTTATGTAAGTGCAAAAGGATGGCGTGGACAGCCAACTCCATATCATAGGCTAGTATCTGGCTCGAATAGCGGCAGACCCTGTCCACTTCTGAATCCAGCAAGGGGATCAATGCCACAAAAGCCGGGGATCCTATCTCATGGAGGATATCGCCAACTAGCGAAATAACCTTGGGACGTCGAGTTGTTTCAAGCAATTCTAGTAAAGCTGGCAAGGCAAGTTTGTCCACCTTTAATAGAACATCCCGCGCGCCAATTCGAGCAATTTCAGATCCACGACCAGATGCCATGTCCATTAATTCATTAACGACTAGGTGACCGACCTCCCCTAACGTTGCCACTGTCGCTTGGCGCACTTTATCGTCCCTGTCACCCAGCCTGCCCACCAAGGCTCGAGCCACTGGCAGAGTGGCATGATCCCCCACTGCTCTTATAGCAACTTCACGAACCCTGGCACTGACATCATCCATCATATCCACAATAATGGTTTCTAGCTCAAATTTATCAAGCAACCCCAACAAGGACTCAAGAGCCTTTGCCCGAATATCTGGCGAAGAATCCCGCAACAGAGATTTGAATAGAGGTGCAGCATCCGAGAAGGGTATTTCAGCTAATGTGATGAGCGCGTTCAGACGGCGGTTATCTTGGGGGGTAAGCAAGATGGCTGTGAGAGGAGCAACATTTGCAGCGCCTATTTCCGTCAGTATCTGGCGTACTTGTGCCTGATTTGTTGAATTCCCAAGTTGTTCCAATAGAAGCGGGACGCCATTCTCACCAGCGGAAAGCAACGCCTGCCTCGCATAGGGAGTCACGACAGGATTGGCCAGTTGCTCGACGAGAACTTGTAACACACCCTCTTGCCTATACTCTTGCATCAATATCTGCGCCACTTGTTCGCACACATCTATTGATGGATCATTTAGTAGAGGCAAGATAGCCGGCACGCTCGAATCACCCTCTATAGAATGTAACGCGCCTACAGTTGCAACACGCACCTCTGCATTGGTATCCATCAGAAGCAAATAAAGCTTTTCCTTAACCTCTTTTACCCGCAGCCAACCTAGCCTGGTAACAGCCCCAGCTCTAATCTGTGTTTGATCGCGCTCTATTAGGGTCATCAATGTCCCAATGCCTTGCGCTTTTGCATTGGCCAAAATATCCAACACCAAATCGACAACTGTCGGTTCAGCCAACTCCTCGTGAGCGAATGTAGCTACATCTGGCAGCGCCATTTCCCCTAATGTCATCAGACCCTTGGCAGCTCCATGCCAAACACACCTTTGTTTGAAAGGCAAATCCTGTCGTCGCAAAAGGTCTAGCAGTGGAGTGACAGCTTCAGGGTTATGGGTATGTCCTAGTGCTTCTGCTGCACAAGCGCACAATTCTGGCTTTGACAGGTCAAGGAGTTGAATGAGACGTTTAAACGCCATCTCTCCGCCAATGAACCCCAAAGCAGCAACCAATCCCATGGCGGCCCGCCCATCATTCTCTTCAAAAGCCCGGTCAAGCGATTTCAATACAGACTGAGCAACACCCTCACCATAGGTAGCTAGATTTTGTTGTGCACGTTCTCGGACAAAATCATCACTATGACTCGCAGCAAATTGCACAAGAATGTCAACACCTCGGCTCGACGAAAGTTTCTCGAACGCAAGCCCAGCCAATTTCCCCACATTCCCTCTATCTACCAAAGCCAACTCGGCCAATACAGCCAGTCCGCTACTGCCAAAATGTGCCATAGCACGCGCAGCAGCCAATTTGGTAAAAGAGTCCGAGCTGTCTACTGCTGCTTCCAATATCTGTCGTGATTGCACTTGCATGGCCTCTGGTAGGATGTGACTATCGAGCATTTCGCTTAATAACCAAACACCCCAACGCCGCACTACAGGATCATTATCGTTATCAATATAGTCAAGATATTGACCACGTTCAGCAACACGGCGTCGTATCTCCCGACGATTCATCAAGTCTAGTTCATCAAGGCGACCCGGCTTAATACGATCCAAACCACACGCAGCATCCCGGCGAACACGAGAATCCTCGTCTCCGAGGGCAAAGAAAAGACTGGGGATACCAAGTTGCCCAAGTTGCCCAAGTGCCTTTACTGCTTCACGTCGTAAGTCAAGGTCAGTACTATCGAGCACCCCCTCTAGGGCAATAACCAGATTTTGTCTTGTGTTATCTTGAATTGTCGGCCTTGCTGCAGCAAAAGAAGCAGCGCCGATCAAGGGATTAATATTCAGCAATATCTTGATCATTTCGATCGCATGGTTATCATGCAGCTTGCCAACCAACATGCGCAATGGCTCAGTCCAATCTGGGTTTATCACATCATGAAGTATTGTCTGGCGTCCATACGGTCCATCAGCACCAATAAAAGCCCCACGTAGCCAACTCGCAGCATAGTATTCCTGAAAAAGGTGGTGTTCCCACTGAACAACTTGCTTGTCAGGAGTAGAACGCAAAAACCGAAACACACGCCGGTCAATTTCGCCCATTACGTCCGTTACCGTGACATCGGGAGAAACTTGACGTTTTGCCCCAAGTTCATTTAACACTCGCGCTATCAGGATGTTCATAGAAGTATAGTCCAGGCTGACTAATTGCCCTTGCCTGAGCATATTTGCCGCAACACTCTCTAGAATCATCTGGCGAGTTTCAGTCGAATACTTGCTGCCCTTTTGCGACTCTTGACTAACGATATAGGTGGTAAACCTCTCCAACAACTCACCCCGATTAGATGGCAATTTTGTTCCGTCTCGGTATATGGCTACCAGCATCATTAACAAAAGGGGGTTGCTAACAAATTCCAATAGTGAGCCAGTATGACGACTCGCTTCAGGAGCGGCTAACTCTAGCTCATCAAGAAGAGATTGAGCCACATCAGGAGAATGCTTTTTGAGAAAAGCTTCAATATCATTGCGCGCTAAAGGAAGAATCTCGACTGTCTCTGATCCCTGAAACAATTGCGGGTCATACCCTTCACGCCTTGTGGTAAGCAGGACGCCACCTTGCGTTGTATTCACAACCCGCGCAAGATTTGCAAGCACATCCGTTTCCCGTGCAGCTCGGCCGATCTCATTTATACCTTCAAGTATGAGGTAAAGATGGTCTGTTGAATTGACCAATTGCTCAACGGAGACGAGATCAAACGATAAACCATGGCGAGCCAAACTGCTCTGCACCAAAGTTGTGACATTAACGCCGTGGCTCAGTTCTCGCAAAAGTATTACAACAGGGATGGGCAGAGAAGGATCAGCTTTGAGTCTTTCGGCCTGGTCATAGGCTATTTTCAGAGCCGTTGTTGTTTTGCCCGAACCAGGCTCTCCCACCAAAACAACTTTACGGTGTCGCCTTATAACATCAAGTATATCTTCTGGACCTCGCTCATTCCCCTTGAAACTCAATCCAAGTAATCCAACGTGCAAGGAGAGTTGGCGAGTTCGCAATGGGGTGTAGACACCCCCCCAACAGGCAACACCTTCCTGATAGCCGACCAACCACTTCTGAAGATGCTCAGCATAGGAAACCAGGTTGTCGGAGTTGGGGAGAGCCACTAAGGAACTAGAAGGTAGTTCGCGCACACGGATAATTGCTTCAAGTTGCTCGCGGGTGATTGTTCTACCGCGACTGAGTTCGACCCGCGCAAGGAAATCTTTATACACCTCGCCTGCCGTCATAATATCCAGTCTCAGTAGATCAAAAATTAGCCAATAACGTGCTAACCGATCAATAAAACACAAGCTTGCCCAACCCTTGTATGATTGTGGTGACGAAACCCAATCCAAGGAGGCAAGCCTGTGGCTAAGAATAATACACCCAAATTG
>JBGSMF010000372.1:0-6119 GCA_041740315.1 Thermoflexales bacterium | reverse complement strand
CTCAGCCGGCACCCTTCGACCTGTCTGCCGACAGAGCAGGCTACGCGCCGCGCAGCCTGAGCGGAGTGAAACGCAGTCGAAGGAGCGCGGCGCTTATCCTGAGCAAGGCCGAAGGACGCTCAGGCTGCTGAGTAGTTACCCCGCAGGTTACAAATGTGACCGTCCGAGCAAGCTGACAACCTTGGTCGAGTTGCGCTTGTTCGCCCAAAAGCGTTTAAACCTGCGGGAGGGTGAGCAATTACACATCAGTTACATCCTCTACAGGAGAGATAAACGATGGCAGAATTGGTCAAGTGGGATATCATCCAAGATGCCGCCCAAACGCTCAGTCGCTATGTGCAATTTGATACCACCAATCCGCCGGGCAACGAAATGGCCGCTGCCCAATGGGTGCGCGATCAATTGATTTCGCGCAAGATTGCGAATGATGTAACCATCCACGAAACAGTCCCAGGTCGTGGGTTGGTGCTTGCGCGCATCCCTGGTCGAGAGCAGCTCAAGCCGCTGCTCATCAACCATCACATTGACGTGGTGGGGGCCGACCCGGCGCAGTGGACTCATCCCCCATTCAGCGGCGCACTAGCCGATGGCTATGTGTGGGGGCGGGGCACGCTCGATACCAAGAGCCTGGGGGTTGTCTTTATGCTGGCGCTCGAGTTGCTGATCAAGCAAGGGGCAAGCCTTCGCCGTCCCATCATCTTTTCGGCTGTGCCCGATGAAGAGGCCGGCGGCATTGCGGGCATGCGCTGGCTAGTAGAGCGTCACCTGCAAGAGCTTGACCCGGAATGGGTGTGGGATGAAGGCAGCGGCGGCTTTAAAGGTATTTTGGGTGAAAGAGTGGCATTTGGCATTGCGGTGGTAGAAAAGCAAATGTTGTTTTTGCGGCTGGTCGCCAGCGGCGACCCCGGCCACGGCTCGATGCCGCACAAGAATAATGCCAATGTTACCCTGCTGCAAGCCATTCAACGTATTATTGATTCACCCCGCCCGCTGCGCGTCAATCAAGTCAGCGCCAAAATGCTGACCGATATTGCCCAGGGGCAAAAATTCCCCACTTGTTTTGTGCTGCGCAATCTTGCCAACCCAGCGGTGATGCGCCTGGCGAGTGGGCGCTTGTCGGCCGACAAGATACTCAATGCCACTTTGCGTGACACCATCAGCCTGACGGTGCTCCAATCGGGCTACAAAACCAATGTCATCCCAGAGCGCGCCGAGGCCTGCTTGGATTGCCGCTTGTTGCCAGATACCCACGTTGATGAATTTCTGGCTTGGATGCGCAAGCAGATAGCCGATGAACGAGTAAAGGTAGAGGTTGAAAATAGCTCGCCGCCTTCTGGCGTTGCTCCAGTGGATAGCGCCTTTTATCGCGCGGCGGCCCGGGCCATTGAAAAGCATGTGCCGGGGGCAATCACGTTTCCGCTGCAGGTGCCAGGCGGCACTGATGGGCGCTATTTTCGCCAAAAGGGCTATGCGGCGTATGGCTTTGGCCCCGTCATCCTGACCAGAGAAGACCTAAACAGCGTGCACGGCATTGACGAGCGCATCTCGCTAGAGAACCTGGAGCTGGGCGTCAAGATGGCGCGAGATATGATCCAGGAATTGTGTGTAGACTAGTTCGCAACTTGGAGATGCTGATATGAAATTAGAGACGCTCAATTGTCCGGCTTGTGGCGCGCCTATTGGCGATAGCTTCAAGCCCAGTCACCAATTCGATTGTCCCGCTTGCGGCAGCGCGCTGGTCTTGACCGATTTGTCCGTAGACGAGCAGGTCATTTGCCCGCGCTGCCGCCGGATCAATGATGCCACGCTGCGCTATTGCCAGGAATGTGGCGCTGCGTTGAGAGAAACTTGCCCCTATTGCTATACGTCCAACAAAAGAGGCACAGAATACTGCAAAATCTGCGGCGCCAACTTGCAGCACGCCCGCCAACGCAAGCAATCTTGGCTGGAAGAACAGCGCCGCTATGCCGAGGAACGGCAGGCCGCCCTGAAACAAGCTGAAGAGCAAAGCCGCCAGGCTCGCTTGCAGCAATTGCTGCAAGATTTGGACGAGCCTGGCAGGCATTCTATGGCCATCTATTGCCTCAACCAGTACGGCGCAGAGGCGGTCGAATCGTTGATTGCCTCGCTCCGTGACGACGACCCCGATGCGCGCTATGGGGCAGCCCAGGCCTTGGGGGGCATTGCGGACCCGCGCGCCATTGGCCCGCTTATTGCGGCGCTGAGCGACCTAGAGCCGGCCGTGCGCTATTGGGCCACCGACGCGCTGGGCAAGCTGCGGGCCGAATCTGCCGTCGAGGCGATTGGCCGCTTGCTGCAAGACGAGCACAAGAGTGTGCGGGCCCACGCCGCCGAGGCGCTGCGCGCCATTGGCAGCCCGCAAGCCGAGCAGCTCTTGAAGAAAAAGCGCCAGCGCGGCCTGTTCTCGCTGTGAAGGCCAAGAAACCTGGTTTTTTCCGAAAAACCAGGTTTCTTTTACTTACTCAGCGGATTTCTGTATAGCGCTCGATGCGCTTTTCAATGATTTGCAGGCTGCCCTCCCAGAAAGCGGGCTGGCGGATGTCTATGTTAAAGCGGGCGGCCAGGTCGGCGGCGGTGCCCAGGCCGGTGCTGGCAAGCAGGGTTTCATATTCTGGCACAAAAGAACTTTTTCTTTGGGTGTAAATGGCATACAGGCCTGTGCCAAACAGCAGCCCAAAGGCGTATGGGAAATTGTAGAAAGATAGCCCCGGCCTGTAATAATGCGGTTTCCAGGTCCACATGTACTTGTGCAGATAATTGGGGTCTAGCCCATCGCCATAGGTGGCTTGCTGGCAGCGCAGCATGATTTCGCAAAAATCGTCTGCCGATAGCTCTGATTTGGCGCGCCGCTCAAAAACCTCTTTTTCGAACAGGTAGCGCGACATGATATCAACGATGACTTGGGTTGCCCCTACTAAATAGGTTTCCAAAATACCCAGCTCTTCTTCTGGGCCGGCGGCCTCGGCCAGGCTGGCGTTGGTGACGATGGTCTCGCACAAGATAGAGGCTGTCTCGGCCAATGTCATGGGGGTGATGGTTTGCAGGCGGGTCTTGCCCACTTTGCACTCGTTGTGAAAGGCATGCCCCAGTTCGTGGGCGATGGTAAAGACCTGATCGAGCGAGCCATCAAAGTTGCACAAAACGCGCGATTCATCCACCGTCGGCACCGATGTGCAAAAAGCGCCGCCCTGCTTGCCATTGCGCGACTCGGCATCAATCCAGTGGTTTTCAAAGGCTCGCCGGGCCAGGTTGGCCAGGCGGTCGGAAAAGGTGCCGAATTGCGTTATGATATAGTCTTGCGCTTCTTGAAAGCCAAAGTGGCGCGTTACATGGCCGACCGGCGCAAAGATGTCCCACCAAGGCAAGGCAGCGTTACCCAAACGCGCAGCCTTGGTCTTGAGGTATTTTCGAAACGATGGCAAGTGATCTTGCATCACGCCTAACATGGCCTCTAGGGTTTCTCGGTCAATGCGGTCCTGGTCGAGAGCAGAGTGCAGGGCATCTGTTCGCCCGCGCCGTTGGTTCAGTGTGACCACGTGGCCTTTGACACCATTGAGGGCCGCCGCCAGCGGTTCGCGCACCGTTTCCCAGGCGGCCAGTTCCGCTTCGTACGCTCGGCGGCGGATTGTGGCGTTGAGGTCATGGTGCAAATTCTGCAGCGCAGTGATGGGCAAATTTTCAACCACGCCATCCTTCTCAAAGGGAACGGTTACCTGAGAGCACACGGTTCCCTGCAGTTTGCTCCAGGCTACTTCGCCGCTCAGGCCAAGCTCAGAGGCCAGCGATTCTTCGGCTTCGCTCATCATGTACTTGCTTTGCTCGGCTCGTTCTTTCAAATAAAAAGCATGCTGCTGGGCCGAGCCTGGGTGTTCCAGCGCCTGGGGGAGCAGAGAGGCAATGCGGCCTATCCAACCCTGGAATTTGATCTTGATTTGCTGGACGCGCACGTCAACCAGGTCTAATTCGGATTGCACCCGCTTGGCTGTGGTGTTGTACGAATCGGTGGTCACGAAGCAATATACATAGGCTTCGAGCGTTTCGTGCAACCGCAAGAGGGCGTTCATCTGGTCGAGATAGCCGCTGAGGATCTGTTCCAGCGCTGCGCTATCTGGAGGCAAGCTGGTTTCCGGGGTCGTTTGAGCAATGTGATGATGGGCCAGGTATTTTTCTAACTCGGTCAGTTTTGTTTTTACGTGTTCAACCGCTTGGGCAAATTGGGGCGATTCTAGCCCAGGGTATACGTTCGATAAATCCCAATGCGGCAGAGTGCCTGAACTTGTCATAGTTTTCCCTTTCTTGTGGTATAGGAAAGTATAAAACTTTCTACACCACTGCGAAAGCTCTGCTTTCTTGCAGGTGCTAGGTTGGCATCAACGATAGCCTCATTATGTTTAGGCTTTGGCCTAATTATGTTTAGGCCTAAGCCTAATTAGGCTTAGGTCTAATTATACTGCTTATTTCGTTGTGAATCAATTCAGAAAATGTGCTATACTGAAAGCAAGAGCCTTTTCTGCCGGACGTGTGCGCAATGAGAGCATGTTTATTTTTTATATTGCTTCTACACCTAGGCTTGTGTTCTGCCTGCGCTTTGCCTTTGCCGGTAACACCCGCTACCCTTGCACCCACTCTGCAGCCAGCGCCCGATGAGTATGTTGCGCTGCGCCAAGAGTTGGTGGCCCTTGTGCAGAAAAAAGGCATCAATGATCCGGAGGTGCTTATGGTGCTGGAACTGGTTCCGCGTCACTTGTTTGTGCCCGAAGAGTATCGTGAACTGGCCTACGAAGACCGCCCGCTGCCTATCGGCTATGGTCAGACCATCAGCCAGCCTTACATCGTCGGGTTGATGACCCATGAGTTGGGGGTCAAGGCGGGTGACAAGGTGTTGGAAATTGGCACCGGTTCCGGCTACCAGGCGGCCATCTTGGCCAAGCTGGGTGTAGAGATTTATAGCGTGGAAATTATCCCCGAACTGGCGCAGGCCGCCGAAAAACGATTGAACGACTTGGGCTATACGGTGCACATCAAGCAGGGCGATGGCTATGAGGGATGGCCGGAGCACGCGCCTTACGATGCCGTCATTGTCACTGCTGCGCCCGATCATGTGCCGCACCAGTTGGTGGAACAGCTCAGGGTGGGTGGGCGATTGGTGATTCCGGTGGGGCCTCCGGGCGGCTACCAAACCTTGTGGCGCTTTACCAAGACCGGTAAAGACAACATTGATGCTTACGACCTGGGTGGGGTAGTGTTTGTGCCGATGGTGCCGGCCGAGTGACGACGAAAGACCAAGGACAATTATCGTTGGTCAGTGGCCGGTGGTTGCCAACCATGCCACGCCATAGCACGCTGCGCCAGCGAGCAGCACAGCCGTAAAGCCGCAGGAAAGCGCCAGCATCGCCGCGCCCACGCTGGCAATGACCGACAGCGAGCCATTGATGGCCCACGCCCACGGGATGAGCGCCGGGGCGCGTTGCTCCAGCCGGGCCAACCCCGCGGGGAATGGCATGCCCATCGCAAAACCCAGCGGGGCCAGGCTGAGCGCGGCTAAAATCATTCGCGCGCCCAGCGGCCAGGCCAGCGTGGCGGCAAGGAGCCATTGCGCCACCCACGGATAAACTAACCCCACTGCAACCAGCGCCCCAAGCGCCGCCCGCAGTGGAACTCGGCGCGAACAAAGACTGCCCAGCCCCGAAAACAACAACAGGCCAAAGACCACCACACTAAAGGCATAGGTGGGTTTTTCGACGAACAGAATAAAACGCTGCACCAGTGGAATTTCTATTCCCATAAATCCAAAGCCCAGCGCGCCAAAGTAAACCAGCGTTTGGGCCAGGCAGCGCGAATCTTGAGAGCTTTTTATCCTGGCGAGCGGCAAGAGGATGAACAATGCAGAAAATACGATCACCAGCGCCAGCAGCGCCGCCAGCACAAAGTATCCGGCTCCGCCAAAGGGCTGCCAGGTGTAGCCAATCTGCGCCAGAACCTGGCCGGCCTGTGACCAGCGGAAATAGTGCCCAAAGAAAGGCCGATCATCGGTGGGCGGGCTGACATCAAATGGATATTCGGCCAGCAGGCGGGCCGCATCGGGCGCGGTCAGCAAT
>JBGSMF010000371.1:0-32313 GCA_041740315.1 Thermoflexales bacterium | reverse complement strand
CTTCACGGGGTATCGGCCGCAGTTTTTTATACGGACGATGGATGTGACGGGCGAGATTCAATTGCCGGAGGGGGTAGAGATGGTGATGCCGGGCGACAATATCACGATGAAGGTAAAGCTGATCGTGCCGGTGGCGTTGGAGGCTGGAGCGCGCTTTGCCATTCGAGAGGGTGGTCTGACGGTAGGCGCAGGCGTCATTGTCAAGGTGGCAGAGTAATTAATCGTAATCAATCATCAATCGGTTGCCGATTGAATCGGTTGCCGGTTGGTCGAGTAGTTAGAGCGAGGAAGTATGGCTAAGCAAAAAATCCGGATCCGGTTAAAGGCATATGATCACCGCGTGCTTGACCAATCGGCACAGCGTATTGTTGAAACGGCTGAGCGAACGGGCGCCAAAGTGGTCGGCCCGGTGCCAATGCCAACCAAGCTTGAACGCTTTACGGTGCGTCGTTCGACATACATTGACAAAGACAGCCACGAGCATTTCGAAATCCGCACGCACAAGCGATTGATTGACGTGGTGGATCCGGATAGCAAGACCATTGACACGCTCATGCGGCTAAACTTGCCGGCTGGCGTAGATGTCGAGATTAAATTGTAAATTACAAATATCAAATTTCAAATGTGAAATTTGATTTGGGATGATGCAGCTTGCCCAATCCGGCAGGATGGGCGCGCCTAAGACTGACAGTCCCATGTAGGAGGAATGATGAAGGGTATCTTGGGCAAAAAAGTGGGGATGACTCAGGTCTTTGATGAAAAGGGTGAGCTTGTCCCCGTAACTGTGATTGAAGCTGGGCCATGCTATGTCACGCAGGTGCGCACGCTGGAGCAAGATGGCTACCGCGCGGTGCAACTGGGTTTTGAAGAAGTGCGCAAAACATGGCGGGTTAGCCGGGGAGAGCGCGGGCATTTGGGCCTGCTCAAGCCGGATGCCAAGCATGCCAAGCGGCGCGTGTTGCCCGATGTGCCGGCCTTGCGTCATCTGCGCGAATTGAAGATGAGCACAGACGAGGCCTATGAAGAAGGCCAAAAGGTTACGGTTGATGCGGTCTTTCAGGCGGGCGATTTTGTAGATGTGGTTGGCACCAGCAAGGGGAAAGGTTTTGCGGGCAACGTCAAGCGCCATCATTTTAGCGGGGGGCCCAAGACGCATGGCCAATCGGACCGGCAGCGCTCTCCTGGGTCAATTGCGCCGACGACAAGCCCAGGCAAGATTCACAAGGGTAAGCGCATGGCAGGGCACATGGGCAGCGCGCGAGTAACGACGCAGAATTTGCGGGTGGTGCAGGTAGATGCCGAGCGTAACTTGTTGGTAATCCGTGGGACTGTCCCCGGCGCCAATGGTGGCTTGGTGATTGTCACGACTGCACGCAAGAAAAGCAAGTAATGGAGCAAAGCGACATGCAGGTTCCTATACACACAATGAGCGGTGAGACGGTAGGAGAAATTGAATTACCGGCGGCAATTTTCGAGGCGCCGATCAATACAGCCTTGATGCACCAGGCTTTGGTGCGCCAATTGGCCAATGCCCGGCAAGGAACCGCCAAGACCAAGACGCGCGGCGAGGTAGCTGGCTCTACCCGCAAGATGTGGCGGCAAAAGGGTACCGGGCGCGCCCGCCAGGGCAGCCGCAAGGCTCCACACTGGCGCAAGGGCGGCATAGTGTTTGGCCCGGCGCCGCGCAGTTACCGCCAGTCAATGCCAAAAAAGATGCGCCGGGCAGCCTTGCGCAGCGCCCTGTCTGTCAAGGCCGGCAACAAGCAAATTGTGGTGGTAGACGAGCTGGATTTAGCCGCTCCCAAGACGCGCGATTTTGCCCTGTTTTTGGATGCTATCCAGGCGACTTCAAGCGCGCTCGTTTTGCTGCCAGAAAGAAACGAGACGGTTGAAAAATCCATCACCAATTTGCCCGATGTCAAGTACCTGCGGGCGCAGTACCTGAACGTGCGTGACTTGCTCAAGTACGAAACATTGGTTATGCCGCGCGGGGCGCTGGCGGTGATCGAAGGCTTTTTGGGTTAGTGAGGTAGAACAATGCATACTTATCAAGTTCTCAAGCGTCCCCTAATCACTGAAAAGAGCAACATGCTAATCGGCGTAGGGCAGTATGTGTTCGAGGTGGATTTGCGCGCCAACAAGGCCCAGGTCAAGGAAGCCGTGGAGGCCATCTTTAATGTGACGGTTGAGGATGTGCGGATGATCAATCTGCCTGCCAAGCGTCGCCGCCACCCGCGCAGCCGGATCATTGGCCGCAAGGCCAAACAAGTGATGCGGCAAGCCCAACGCAAAAAGGCCATTGTCAAACTGGCCGCTGGCCAGAGTATCGGATTGTTTGAAGGGGTCTAAGAGGAGTCATCGGAATGGCAATCAAGAAGTACAAGCCAACCTCGCCGGGCCGCCGGGGAATGACCGGTGATACCTATGAGGATATCACGCGCGACCGCCCGGAGCGCTCTCTAGTTGTTGAGTTGCGCAAGCGCGGCGGGCGCAACGCGCAAGGCAAAATAACCGTGCGCCACCGTGGCGGCGGCAACCGGCGTCGCTATCGCCTGATTGATTTCAAGCGCGATAAACGTGGGGTGCTGGCGCGTGTTTCGCAAATTGAATATGATCCCAACCGCTCGGCGCGCATTGCCTTGTTGACCTACACCGATGGCGAAAAGCGCTATATCGTCGCCCCGTTGGGGCTGCGTGTTGGTGACACGGTTATGAGCGGGCCAACGGCCGAGGTCCGCACCGGCAACTGCTTGCCCTTGGGTAGTATGCCCTTGGGCATGCTGGTGCACAATATAGAATTGTACGCCGACCGGGGCGGCCAAATTGTCCGCTCGGCGGGCACATCGGCTCAGTTGCTGGCAAAAGAAGGCGATTACGTGACGTTGCGTTTGCCCTCTGGCGAGATGCGCAAAGTGCGTCAAGAGTGTTATGCTGTTGTTGGCCAGGTGGGCAATGTGGATCATAGCAATATCAAATTGGGCAAGGCCGGGCGCAAGCGCTACCTGGGTATCCGGCCCGCCGTGCGCGGCACGGCCATGAGCCCGCGTGATCATCCCCACGGGGGTGGTGAAGGTCGCCAGCCAGTAGGCAAGCCTGGGCCGCGCAGCCCATGGGGCAAGCCGACTCGCGGCAAAAAGACACGCCGTAACAAGACTACGGAAAAATTCATTGTGCGCCGCCGCACCAACAAGCGTCGCTAGGCGAGTGGGAGGGAAGAATGTCCAGATCTCTCAAGAAGGGGCCTTTTGTTGAGCCCAAGTTGCTAAAGAAAATCGAAGCCATGAATCGGACAGGCGAAAAGAAGGTCATTCGCACCTGGTCGCGGGCCAGCACCATCTTTCCACAAATGGTGGGGCATACGATTGCCGTCCACGATGGCCGCCGGCATGTGCCGATCTATATTACGGAGAATATGGTTGGCCATAAACTGGGTGAGTTTGCGCCGACGCGCATGTTCCGCGGTCACACCACCAAAGAGAGCAAGGTCAGCGAGCAGGGGGCAAGTTAACTATGGAACAAGTGCGTGCTGTTGCTCGGTTTATATCAATGTCGCCGCGTAAGGTGCGCCTGGTGGTAGACACGGTGCGCGGACTGCGCGCTGATGATGCCCTGGCGGTGCTGCGCTTTATGCCCAAGGCCGCAGCGGGGCCGGTCTACAAGGTCATTCATTCGGCCATTGGTAACGCGGAAGACAAGGGGCTCAATCGCGAAGATTTGATTGTGTCCGAAATTCGCGCTGATGAGGGACCTCGCCGCATGTGGCGGCGCTTTGGGGCGCGTGGCCGGTTCAAGCCGATCGTCAAGCGTTCGTCACATATCACGGTGGTTCTCACCGAGGTTAGTGAGTAAGGGAGGTTATCCTTGGGTCGTAAAGTTCATCCGTATGGTTTTCGGCTAAAGGTCATCCGCGATTGGCAGGCGCGCTGGTATGCCAAGCCCGGCGCTCAGTACAACGAGTTGCTGGGCGAGGACTTGAAAGTGCGCGCGTTCATTCAGAAAGAAGTTGGGCACGCCGGTGTGGCGTCGGTAGACATTGAGCGCTTCCCGAACCAGGTGATTGTCACAGTCCACACGGCCAGGCCTGGCGTCATCATTGGGCGTAAGGGTGTGGCTGTCAAGACCTTGCGCGAGCAGCTAGAGGCCCTGACGAGCAAGAAGGTCAAGCTAGAAATTGAAGAGGTTGAAAAGCCCGATCTAAATGCCAAGCTTGTAGCGGAAAATATCGCCCAGCAGTTAGAGCGCCGCATCAGCCACAGCCGCGCGATGAAGCGCGCCATCCAGCAAGCGATGCGCCTGGGGGCGGGCGGGATCAAGATTGTCTGTGGTGGCCGCCTGGCTGGTTCTGAGATGGCGCGCCGCGAGACGGTGATGGAAGGACGCGTGCCACGCAGCACACTGCGCGCCGATATTGATTTTGCCAAGGCTGAGGCGTTGACGGCCTATGGCCGCATTGGGGTGAAGGTGTGGATTTATAAGGGCGAGATTTTGCCCGAAGCGAAACTGGAAGAAGGAACGGCCTAAGCCTCGATACCAAGAGACTGGCCGAAGGATTTGAATTGTGGAGTTTGAACCATGTTGATGCCAAAGCGGGTCAAGTATAGAAAGCAAATGCGCGGCCGCATGAAGGGCAAGGAGATGCGCGGGGTCGAGGTGTCGTTTGGCGAATTTGGGTTGCAGGCCTTGGAGCCATGCTGGATGACCAGCCGCCAGATTGAGGCAGCTCGGCGCGCCATCATTCGCTATATCAAGCGGCGCGGCAAGATTTGGATTCGCATTTTTCCAGACAAGCCCGTCACCCAAAAACCGGCGGAGACCCGTATGGGTAAAGGCAAGGGCGCGGTTGACCACTGGGTGGCTGTTGTCAAACCTGGGCGGATGCTGTTCGAGCTGGCCGGGGTTGAAGAAGAGATTGCGCGCGAGGCGTTTCGGCTGGCAGCGCACAAATTGTCTATCAAAACCCAGTTTGTGGCCCGGCGCGATGTGGCCGCGGCTGTGGCTGGAGGTGCAGAGTGAACGCTAGCGAGATTCGCGCGCTTGCAACGGACGATCTTGAACGCAAGCTCGATCAAACTTATGAGGAATTGTTTAATTTGCGCTTTCAGTGGGCGTCGAACCAGCTTGAAGATCATAACAGAATCACGTCGTTGCGCCGCGATATTGCCCGTTTGAAGACAATCTTGCGTGAGCGCCAGTTGGCCAGCGAGGTGAAGGAGGGTATGGCATGAAAGAACAACGCAAGCGAATGGTGGGCAAGGTTACCAGCGATAAGATGGACAAGACGGTGGTGGTAAGCGTGACCCAGGTCAAGCGGCACCCGCTGTATGGCAAGGTTGTTCGGCGCGTGCACAAGTTTGTGGCGCATAACGAGAATAATGCTGCCCGCCAGGGCGACTTGGTGCGCATTGTCGAAGCGCGCCCCCTGAGCGCTACCAAGCGGTGGACCATTGAGGTGGTCTTGAAGAAGGTTAGCGAGTAGGAGTGGATTGGGAGGATCGGAATGATTCAACAGGAAACCCGTCTGCGCGTGGCCGATAATACCGGCGCCAAGGAATTATTGTGCATTCATGTTATGGGCGGCAGTCGCCGCAGGTATGGCTATGTGGGCGATATCATTGTCGCGTCGGTCAAGCAGGCTGCGCCGAATTCTTCTGTTAAGAAGGGTGATGTGGTGCGAGCCGTCATCGTGCGCACGGCAAAAGAATACAACCGGGCAGATGGCAGTTATATCCGTTTTGACGACAACGCCGCAGTGATTCTAGATGGCGAAACGCAAAACCCAAAGGGAACGCGCATTTTTGGCCCGGTGGCGCGCGAATTGCGCGACAAGGGCTTTATGAAGATCGTTTCGCTGGCGCCCGAGACGTTGTAAGAGGAGTGGGAACGTGGCAAAGATTAAAAAGGGTGATACAGTCGTCATTATTGCGGGCGAGGAAGCTGGAGCGCAAGGGGTGGTGCAGCGTTTCATCCCCAAGGACCAGCGGGTGGTGGTGGCAGGCGCTAATTTGGTCACCAAGCACCAGCGGCCCGTCCAGTCTAGACGGGGCCAGGTGCGCGCCGGACGGATTCAGTTTGAAGCGCCAGTGCACATCTCGAATGTGATGCTGGTGTGTCCGCAGTGCAACAAGCCGACCCGTGTGGGGCTGGCTGTTAATGCGAACGGCGTCAAGACGCGCGTGTGCAAAAAGTGCAAGGCTGAACTTGCCTAGCGTGCATAAGGAGTATTTGCAAGTATGCCTCAATTGAAAGAACGATATCGAAAAGAAGTGTTGCCGCAACTCACACAAGAGTTTGGCTATCACAATGCCCTGCAGGCTCCACGTATCGCCAAGGTGGTGGTGAATGTGGGCGTGGGTGAGGCCCTGGTAAACGCCAAGGCTTTGGATGCGGTGGTTGCCGATATTACGTCAATCACCGGCCAAAAACCTATCATCACCAAGGCGCGCAAGTCTATTGCTACCTTCAAGTTGCGCGAAGGGCGCGCCATTGGCGTGAAGGTGACTATGCGCGGCGAGCGAATGTGGAACTTTCTTGACCGTTTGTGCAATATCGCCTTGCCCCGCATCCGTGATTTTCGCGGCATTTCGCCTGATGCATTTGACGGACGCGGCAATTACACGCTGGGCTTGCGCGAGCAGTTGGTTTGGCCAGAGATCCAATATGACAAGATTGACAAGCTACGCGGTATGGAGATCAGCATTGTCACCACAGCCAAGACGGATGAAGAGGGACGCCGTCTGCTAGAGTTGATGGGGATGCCTTTCAGGAGCTAATGCTATGGCAAAGAAATCCATGATTAACAAAGAGGCTCGCCGCAAATACCCTACGCGTGTGCGCAATCGGTGTCGTCTTTGCGGCCGGCCGCGTGGTTACATCCGCCGTTTTCAGTTGTGCCGCATCTGTTTCCGCGAATTGGCATTGCAGGGGCTGATTCCTGGCGCGGCAAAGTCTAGCTGGTAATTTTGGCCAATTTCAAATTGTGTCCGTTGAGACTGTAGAATTTGAAATTTGACGGGAGTGTTTCATGAGCTCAAGTGATCCAATCGCTGACATGCTGACCCGAATTCGAAATGCGTCGGGCGTGGGGCATAATACGGTTGCTATACCCAATTCGAATATTAAAGTTGCCCTTGCGCAAATTCTCAAAGATGAGGGCTATATCCAAGATTTCGAGGTAACTTCAGACCGGCCCCATTCCATGTTGCGCATCTGGTTAAAATACACCGGTGATCGCCGGCGCCGCACGCCAGTTATTACTGGGGCGATGCGCGTCAGCAAGCCGGGCCGGCGGGTGTATTCGAAAAAAGAGGATATTCCGTGGGTGTTGAGTGGCATGGGGATTGCTATTTTGTCTACCCCCAAGGGCGTGCTGACTGGTCAGCAAGCGCGCCGGCTGGGCGTGGGCGGTGAGGTCCTGTGTCATGTCTGGTAAACACCTGCAAGGTGGGAGGTTGTAATGTCTAGAATCGGTCGCATGCCTATACCCGTGCCAAGCGGCGTGCAAGTAAAGATTGAAAGCCATCGGGTGGCGGTGCAAGGCCCGCGCGGCGAGCTGGCGCGCGAGTTTCACCCTGATATTCAGATTCAGTTGCAAGGGAGCGAGGTGCTTGTCAGCCGCCCGAATGACGAGCGTAACGTTCGCGCTCTGCACGGCCTGACCCGCGCCCTCTTGGCCAATATGATTGTTGGGGTGTCTCAGGGATTCAAGAAACAGCTGCAAATCGAGGGGGTAGGCTATCGTGGCGCAATGGATGGCACGACTTTGGTTTTGCACCTGGGCTTTTCTCACCCGGTTCGAGTAGAGCCGCCAGAAGGCATCAAGTTCTTGGCCGATGAAAAGGCGCGCATCATTACCGTGGAGGGAAATGATCGCGAGTCGGTGGGGCAGGTGGCAGCCGATATTCGCAAGCTGCGCCCCCCCGAACCTTATAAAGGCAAGGGCATTCACTATGTTGGCGAAAAGATACGCCGCAAGGCCGGCAAGGCTGGCAAGGTCGGCTAGGCGAGAGGTGACAGTTATGAGTCAAGAAAAACCGCGTGAAAAAGCACGTCAAAAACGGCACGTCAGAGTGCGCGTCCAAGTGTCTGGCACATCCCAGCGCCCACGCTTGAATGTGTTTCGCAGTCTACGGCACATTTCGGCCCAGGTCATTGATGATGTCAAGGGCCGCACCCTGGCGTCTGCTTCGACTATTGATCCTGAGGTCCGCTCCAAAGCGGCCGGGTTGCCCAAGCTTGAGCAGGCCAAAGTGGTGGGCAAAGTGTTGGCCGAGCGCGCCAAGCAAGCGGGGGTTACCCAGGTTGTGTTGGATCGAGGCGGGTACAAATACCACGGTCGGGTCAAGGCATTGGCAGAGGCCAGCCGTGAAGGTGGACTAGAGTTCTAGGTCGGGACTCGTCAGAATTTAGGAGCAAGGTATGGTAACTACTAGGCGAGCTGAACTGCGTGAAGAGCGCGAAGAACTAGATGAGCGGGTTGTCAGCATTGCGCGCGTGGCAAAGGTGATCAAGGGTGGTCGCCGTTTTGCCTTTCGCGTTGTCGTAGTTGTGGGTGATAACAAGGGCAATGTTGGCATTGGCGTTGGCAAGAGCCGGACCGTGCCGGAAGCCATTCGCAAAGGCACCGAGCGCGCCCGGCGCGGCATGCGGCCAGTCTATTTATCTGGCACCACTATCCCACATCCGGTGGAGATCAAGTTCGGTGGGGCGCGCGTTTTGCTGCGGCCAGCTTCGCCAGGCACTGGCGTGATTGCGGCCGGCGGCGTGCGGGCTGTGCTGGAAGCAGCCGGTGTGCGCGATATTTTGACCAAGTCAAAAGGCAGCCCAAATGTGCTCAATGTGATCCGGGCCACTTTTCAGGGATTGTGCATGCTTAGATCGCCCGAGACTGTGGCCGAAATGCGTTCCAAGCCGGTCGAAGAAACCTTACCTTTCTGGAGGCGCAAGAATGTCCGTAGCCAGTGATACCAGGCTAAGAATTACATTGGTCAAAAGCCCGATTGGTTATTCGGAGCGGCAAAAGCGCACTGTGCGAGCCTTGGGGCTGCACCGGATGCACCAGACCGTTGAGCATGCCGATTCGGGCGCTGTGCGTGGCATGGTGGCCAAAGTCAGCCATTTGGTGCGAATAGAAACTGTGAAAGTGGAAAGTGACCATGAAACTGCATGAACTACGGCCCATGTCGGGCTCGAAGAAGAATCGCAAGCGAGTAGGACGCGGCCTCGGTTCTGGCCAGGGAACGTATGCTGGCCGTGGCCGCAAGGGGCAAAATGCCCGCTCGGGCGGCGGCGTGGCGCCGTACTTTGAAGGCGGCCAGTTGCCCATGATTCGCAAGTTGCCCTTTGCGCGTGGCGTCGGTTTTGTCAACTTTCGCAAGGTGCACTATTCACCGGTGAATTTGGCGGCATTGAATGGCTTTGAGGCCGGCGCCCAGATTACACCCGGGGTGTTGGCTGAGGCGGGCGTGATCAAGTCGGCCAAAAACCCTGTGGTCATCTTGGGCATGGGCGAGCTTGACCGATCCTTGGTGGTCAAAGCGCACCGCTTTTCGCAGGCCGCGCGCCTCAAGATCGAGGCGGCCGGCGGCCAGGTGGAAGTGTTGCCCTGGGAAGAAAATCCACCAGACGGCGGTAGCCGTAAACAGCTTTATCGGCGGAGGCGATCAAGGCAATGATCCAAGCAGTTCGTAATGCCTTTACTTTGCCGGATGTTCGCAAAAAGATTCTGTTCACTTTGCTCATCCTGGCAATCTATCGTTTGGCTTCACACATTCCAGTGCCAGGCGTGAACCAGGAAGCGCTAAAGGGCCTTTTAACCGGCGGCAGCGCAACGGCATCTATTTTCAACATCTTGAACATGTTGTCGGGCGGGTCCATTTCCAGGTTTAGCGTGCTGGCGATGGGGGTGTATCCCTACATTACGTCCACCATTATCATTCAGTTGCTCATGCCCATTATTCCGCAACTGGAAAACCTTTACAAAGAGGGCGAAGCCGGGCGCAACAAGGTTAACCAGCTAGGCTATTACCTGACGATCCCCCTGGCTTTGTTGCAGGCAATCGGCCAGATACGCTTGATGACGGCCACGACGGGCGGCACGGCCATCTTGCCCGACTTTGGTTTTTCCGGCCCGCAGTTGCTGCCGACTCTCTCGATCCTTATTACGATGACAGCCGGCACAATGTTTGCCATCTGGCTGGGCGAGTTGATTACGCAAGAAGGCGTGGGCAACGGGCTTTCAATCATTATCTTTGGAGGCATTGTCGCCCGCCTGCCGGCTGATATCGGTGATATGATTATTAATCAGCAGTGGGCGTCTATTGTGGCGTTTGTGCTGATTATGGCGGCCACGATTGCGGTGATTGTCATTGCGCAAGAAGGGCAGCGGCGCATCCCCGTGCAATACGGCAAGCGGGTGCGCGGGCGCAAGGTGTTTGGGGGCGGCAGCACACACATTCCCTTGCGGGTTAACACGGCGGGAATGATTCCGCTGATTTTTGCCCAGTCGTTCTTGACTTTTCCGGCCATCATCGCCCAGTTCTTTGCGTACAGTTCGGGCGCGGTGGGCAGCATTGCAAACACCGTGATGAACATGTTCTCTGGCCGCACCAGCGGCGGGCCGGTCTATTGGATTTTGTACTTTTTGTTTGTGGTGGGCTTTACCTACTTTTACACCGACGTCATTGTTCAGCAGCAAAACCTGCCGGAAACGTTGCAAAAGCAAGGCGGCTTTATTCCTGGCATCCGACCTGGCAAAAAGACCGAAGAATATATCAATGGCGTGATGCGCCGCATCACTTTGGTGGGGGCATTGTTCCTGGGTCTTGTGGCAATTTTGCCCTATATTGTGGGCTTGACGGGCCTGGTGCCAGAGGCAGCCAGCTTTTCGATCTTGAGCACTGGCCTGCTGATTGTGGTCGGCGTGGTGATTGACACGATGCGGCAGTTGGAAGCCCAGTTGGTCATGCGACACTATGAGGGATTCCTGAAATAGCATGGTGAACGGCATGGGCAAGTACATTGTCTTACTGGGGCCGCCTGGCGCGGGCAAAGGCACACAGGCCGATTTGTTGTGCCTCAAGTTGCGAGTGCCGCATGTATCCAGTGGAGACTTGTTCCGCGATCACTTGAAACGCCAGACAGAGTTGGGTCAATTGGCCAAGCAGTATATAGAGCGCGGCGAGTTGGTGCCCGATCAAGTGACGATTGGCATGGTCAAGGAGCGATTGGCCCAGCCCGATTGCGCAGAAGGTGTGCTGCTCGATGGCTTCCCGCGCACTGTCCCGCAGGCCGACGCGCTGGACCGCGTGATGGCCGAGCAGGGCAAAAAGATCACAAGCGTGCCGTGTATTAACGTTCGCGATGAGGCTTTGCTGGAGCGGCTCACTGCGCGCTGGACATGCAAAAATTGCCAGGCCGTTTATAATGTGCTGGCCAAGCCGCCGCGCCAGGTCGGCGTGTGTGATGTGTGCGGCGGCGAGTTGTACCAGCGGGCCGATGACACGCCTGAAACGCAACGCCGCCGGTTAGAGGTTTATCATGCTCAAACATCGCCCTTGATTGAGTACTATCGCCAACGCAATTTGCTGGCAGAGGTCAACGGCGAGCAGGGCATTGAGGCTGTGCAAGAATCGCTTGTGCGGGCCGTGGGCAAGTAAAAGGGTGGATTTGTGACTGTTGTAATCAAGTCTGACCGCGAGTTGGAGTTGATGCGTCAGGCAGGCCGGATTGTGGCCCAAGTATTGGAGCAAATGCACGAGTGGGCGCGCCCCGGTGTGACGACGGCCGAGTTGGATGAGGCGGCCGAGGCGCTAATCCGCCAGTGCGGCGCGACCCCGTCGTTCAAGGGCTATCATGGGTTTCCCGCTTCAATCTGCGCTTCGATTAATGAAGAGGTTGTGCATGGGATTCCCAGCAAGAAGCGGGCGCTGCGAGCGGGCGATATCATTAGTATAGACGTGGGGACGATTTATCAGGGTTACCAGGGTGACGCGGCTATTACGCTGGCGGTGGGCCAGATCCCGCCCGAAACACAGCGATTGATGGACGCCACCCAGGCTGCTCTGGAGAGTGGCATCGCAGCCGCGCGAGATGGGCAACGCTTGTGGGATGTCATCCGGGCGATTGAGAGCACGGTGCGCACTGCCGGCTACGATGTGTTGCACGGCTACCAGGGACATGGCATCGGCCGCCAGATGCACGAAGGCCCAGACATTCCCAACTCGTTGGCCGAGCCGGCCGGTAGGCGGGTGCCCAATGTTGTGCTGCGCAAGGGAATGACTCTGGCGCTAGAGCCGATGGTGGTGGCGGGCAGCGGCGTGCCGCGAGTGTTGGATGATATGTGGACGGTGGTGACCGCCGATGGGTCGCTGGCGGCGCATTTTGAACATACCATCGCCATTACGAATGGCGCGCCAGAGATTTTGACCAAGTTGTAAAATGGAGGTTTGCTGTGAAAGTTTCAGCTTCGGTAAGGCGACGATGCCCCAAGTGCAAGATTGTCAAGCGCAAGGGCGTTTTGCGGGTGATTTGCGACAACCCCAAGCATAAGCAAAAGCAGGGTTAGCGGAGGTAATCATGGCACGTATTGCAGGTATTGACCTGCCCCGTAGCAAGCGGGTCGAAATTGGGCTGACTTATATTTATGGCATTGGGCTGCCGACCAGCCAAAAGGTTTTGGCGCGCACCGGCGTCAGTCCCGATACGCGCATCAAAGACTTGTCGGAAGCCGAGGTCAACCAGTTGCGCGAGGTGATTGAGAAGGAATTTGTCATTGAAGGCGATTTGCGCCGCGAAGTTTCGATGAACATCAAGCGGATGACCGAAATCGGTTGTTACCGTGGCTTGCGGCACCGGCGCAATTTGCCCGCCCATGGCCAACGCACTCGGACGAACGCGCGCACCAAGCGTGGTCCCAAGCGAACCGTGCCCGGGCGCGGTCGCCGGCGCGGAGCGAAGAAAAAGTAATTTGGTTTCAATGTCCGAGTTTCGGGTTGCGAGTTTGATTTCCATGCTCGCAACCCGCGACTCGACGCTCAACCTAGGAGGAAGTAATGGGACGCAGTCAGCGCGTCAAGCGTACGACCAAGAAACAAAAGCGAGCCGTCTCGCGCGGACAGGTGCATATTCATGCGACGTTCAACAATACCATTGTGACGTTCACCGATATGCAAGGCAATGCGATTGCCTGGGGCAGCGCGGGCGCTTGTGGCTTTAAAGGCAGCCGCAAAAGCACTCCCTATGCTGCTCGTATGGCGGCCCAGAATGCCGCCAAGAACGCCGTAGACATGGGAATGCAGGAAGTAGATATTTTGGTCAAAGGCCCTGGCCCTGGCCGTGAGGCTGCTATTCGTGCTATTCAGGCCGCTGGGATGCGAGTCAACAAGATCAGCGATGTCACCCCCATCCCGCATAACGGATGTCGTCCGCCCAAGAGACGTAGAGTGTAATCAGTTGTGGATTCCAGGTTTGAAATTTCAAATCCGTTTGGGATTGCGAAATTGATAATCTTGAATTTTGAATTTGGAATATGAAATTTCGATTCAGGAGGAAGCATGGCTCGAACAATAGGGCCGGTGTGTAAACTGTGTCGCCGCGAAGGCGAAAAGTTGTTTTTGAAGGGTGCGCGCTGTTTTTCACCCAAGTGCGCCATTGAGAGGCGCGCCTATGCGCCAGGTCAGCATGGCGCCAGCGGCCAATACCGGCGCAGCCGCTCTAGCGACTATTCAGTGCAATTGCGTGAAAAGCAAAAAGTGCGCCGCATTTATGGCGTGCTGGAACACCAGTTCCGCCGCTATTTCCGCATGGCGCAGCGCAGCAAGGGCATGACCGGCGCAATGCTTTTGATATTGCTGGAAAGTCGGCTGGACAATGTGGTGTATCGCGCGGGCTTGGCCGATTCGCGCCCGCAGGCGCGCCAGTTGGTGCAGCATGGCCACTTTGATATCAATGGCCATCGCGCCGATCGCCCATCGCTGTTGGTCAAGGCCAGCGATGTTGTAAGCGTGCGGCAGTCTAGCCGCGGCGCCAAATATTTTAAGGACCTGGTGCGCGAGGTCGAAAATCGCCCACCTGCTCCGCAATGGTTAAGTGTGGACCCGGCCAGCATGGCTGTGCGCGTGGTCAAGCTCCCGGCGCGTGAGGAGATTGATTTGCCGCTCAACGAGCAACTGGTTGTAGAGTACTACTCGCGCTAAGGTGTTTTCAGGTTCCAAAGCTTGAACTGTAGAGTGCGCCTGAGAATGATGGCGGGAGCAGAGCAGCTCAAAGCGGGAATTCTGAATCTGAAATCCAAAAAGGAGGCTTCATTTGGCCAGTCTGAGTATGGTTTTGCCAAAGATCGAGTGCGACGCGACATCTCAGAATTATGGACGTTACATCATCAGTCCCCTAGAGAGCGGCTATGGAATTACACTGGGGAATTCGCTGCGGCGTGTGCTGTTGAGTTCATTGCCAGGCTCAGCGATCACATCTATGCGCTTGACGGATGTCCACCACGAGTTTTCAGACATTCCGCATGTCAAGGAAGATATGACTCAGGTGATGCTGCAACTCAAGCAGGTGCGTCTCAAGCTGCATGGCGAAGAGCCGGCCCGCCTGCGCCTGGAAGTGCGCGGCGAAGGCACGGTGACTGCGGCAGATATTCAGTGCCCGCCAGAGGTTGAAATCATCAACCCGGATTTGTATCTGTTCACAGTAGATAACGACAAAGCTCGGCTAGAGATGGAATTGACGGTTGAGCCGGGGCGCGGCTATGTGCCTGCCGATGCCCACGGCCGCTTGCCCATCGGTGAGTTGCCGGTAGATGCTATTTTTAGCCCGGTGCGCCGCTGCAACTATGCGGTGGAGCGCGCCCGCGTAGGACAGATGACAAACTATGACAAGTTGATCCTGGAAATCTGGACCGACGGGTCAGCTCGCCCTCAGGAAACCCTGAGCCAGGCCGCGCGTATCTTGATGCAGCATTTCTCGCTGGTGGCAGGTGTGAGCGAAGATGTGGTGATGAAAGAAGCGCCAGAACAACCCAGCGCCATCCCGCACGAGATTTACGACACACCCATAGAGCAGTTGGATTTGTCGGTGCGCGTCTTTAATTCACTCAAGCGCGCTGGCATAACAAATGTGGGTGAGGTGCTAGAGATGCTCAAGCGCGGCGAGGAGGCTATGCTTACCATCCGTAACTTTGGGCAAAAATCGCTGGTAGAGCTGCATGAAAAGCTGTCGGGCAAGGGCTTTTTGAAGGATGAGGAAATTGTCTTGTCCTCCGGTTCAGGCCTGGATGATGAGGCAAGAGAAGAAGACGAGGAATAGTTAGATGCGACATCGAGTATCTGGTAAGAAATTGGGGCGGTCGTCCGCCCAACGCACGGCCTTGCGTCGCTCTATGGTGACGGAATTGTTTAGGCACGATGCTATTCAAACTACGCGGGCCAAGGCCGAGGCAATCCGCGGCCAGGCTGAAAAGCTGATCACGCTGGCCAAGCGCAGTTTGGCCGAGGGTGATCCAATCAAGGTGGTGAATGCGCGCCGCCGAGCGGCGGCACAGTTGAGTGATGCGGCGATAGTCAAGCGATTGTTTGACGAGATTGCGCCGCGCTACCAAGAGCGCAAGGGTGGCTATACGCGCGTGTACAAGCTAGGACCGCGTTTGGGTGACGCTGCGCCCATGGTGTTATTAGAGTTGTTGGAGGAGTGACGAGAGGGCTGCCATGCGCGTGCGGGCGGTCGTGGCCTATGACGGAACCGACTATCACGGCTTTCAGCGCCAGGCGCTTGAGCGCGAGCCTACTATCCAGGGCGTTTTGGAGCAGGCGCTGGCGAGCATTGGCCGGGGGAGCGTTGCGGTTGTAGGCAGCGGGCGCACTGATACAGGGGTGCATGCTAGCGGGCAAGTGGTGGCCTTTGAGCTTGAATGGGGGCATGGCTTGGTTGCGCTGCAAAGGGCGCTAAATGCTGTGCTGCCGCCGGCGATTGCCTTTCTCAGTGTTGAGGAGGCCCAACCCAACTTTCATCCGCGTTACGATGCGGTGAGCCGGCAGTACGTTTACACAATTTATAATTTGCCCGCGCGCCACCCGCTTTATGCCCGTTATAGCTGGCATATTGCCGACGCGCTGGATGTTGAGCAAATGCACCTGGCTTGCCAGCCCTTGGTTGGCGAGCATGACCTGGCCGCTTTTGGGCAGCCCACAGGCCACAAGCCGGGCGAGAGCACGGTGCGGCGTGTGTATAGGGCCGAGTGCCGGCGCGCTGGCGCCCAGGTCTGTGTGGATATAAAAGCCAGCGGATTTTTGTACCACATGATGCGAAGCATTGTGGGCACAGTGGTGGCTGTGGGACAGGGTAGGCTGAATGTTCAGGCCGTGATCGAGATTCTGGAATCGCGCCAGTATAGCCGGTCTGGACCCTTGGCGCCTCCGCAGGGGCTGTGTTTGACAAGTGTGACTTATTAATCTAGCAGGGAGTGGATCTGTGAGAACTTATGCAACTAAACTAGCAGATACAAAACACGAGTGGTTTGTAGTGGATGCCGAGGGTCGGACGCTGGGCCGCTTGGCCTCACGCATTGCGGCTATCTTGAAGGGCAAGCACAAGCCGGTTTATTCGCCTTCGATGGATGTGGGCGATTTTGTGGTTGTGATCAATGCGGACAAAATCCGTGTAACTGGCCGCAAGCCGGACCAAAAGATGTATTATCGCTACTCGGGCTATCCGGGTGGTCTGAAATCAATTTCATTGCGTGATCAACTGGCAGAGCATCCTGAGCGCGTGCTTAAAGCGGCCGTGCGCGGCATGTTGCCGCATAACCGGCTGGGGCGGGCAATGTTCAAAAAGCTCAAAGTGTACAAGGGTGCCGAGCACCCCCATGCGGCTCAAAAGCCACAGCAGTTGGATTTGTAAAGCAGGAGAGAAAGAATGGCAGAACAATATTACGAGGGCGTTGGCCGCCGCAAAACATCTACCGCGCGCGTGCGATTGTATGTGGGCGGCACGGGCAGCGTCGTTGTCAATGACAAGCCGGGCGAGCAATATTTTTCTCGCGAGGCAGACCGGGTGACCGTCTTGGCGCCGTTAAAGGTGACCGGCAACGAAGCGCGCTTTAACGTGAGCATCCGCGTTGAAGGGGGTGGAGTGACCGGCCAGGCTGATGCCGTGCAGATGGGGATGGCGCGTGCGCTGTTAAAAGTGGATCCAGAGTTTCGCGCGACATTGCGCCAACATAATCTGCTGACGCGAGACGCCCGGGCGAAAGAGAGAAAAAAGCCCGGCCTCAAGCGCGCCCGCAAAGCGCCCCAGTACACCAAGCGCTAGTTTTGCTAATCGCCGCATAACGTTGAATGAAACGGGTAGGATGCTCTACATCCTGCCCGTTTTGCGTATTTGGATGATAACCGTCACTCGGCTTTGCAAGGAATTTCATATCTACAAGCACCACCGGGGCGTTATGGGCGCTTTCCGCAATTTGCTCACGCGCCAGTTCCGGGTGGTGCAGGCTGTGAATGATGTGTCGTTTTGCATCAACCGCGGCGAACTGGTGGGTTACCTAGGCCCCAACGGGGCAGGCAAATCTACCACTATCAAAATGCTCACCGGCATCTTGGTGCCTAGCAGTGGGCAGGCAGTGGTGAACGGCCTGGTGCCATGGGAAAAGCGCCAGGAGCATGCCCGTCGAATCGGCGTGGTGTTTGGACAACGCACCAATCTGTGGTGGGACCTGCCCGTCATCGAGTCTCTTGACCTGTTACATTATATCTATCGCCTTCCAGAGGGGCGCTATCAGCACAACCTGTGCCGTTTCCAGGAATTGTTGGGCTTGGGTGAATTTTTGTTCACGCCGGTCAGGTCGCTCAGCCTGGGGCAGCGGATGCGAGCCGATCTGGCGGCAGCCTTGCTGCACGACCCAGAGATCATTTTCTTGGATGAGCCTACGATTGGGCTGGATGTGGTGGCCAAGGAACGCATCCGCCAGTTTATCAAGGCCATCAACGCCGAGCGCGGAGTCACGGTGATTCTTACAACGCACGACCTGGGCGATGTGGAAAAGCTGTGCGAGCGAGTGATGATGATTGATCATGGCAAGCTGCTGTACGATGGGACGCTTGCCGAGCTTAGGGCGCGCTTTGGCGGCGAACGCGAGCTGGTGGTGTACCTGGCCGAAGACTATGGCGATGTGACGATTGAAGGGGCCCAGGTGACGCGGCGTGAAGGTCTCCAGGTTACCTATCGCTTTGACCGCAGCTTGTCGGCTTCTGAACTGATTGCGCGCGTGAGCGAGCGCTTTCGCATCCACGACCTGACGCTGCAAGAACCTCAAATCGAGGCCACGGTGCGGCGGATTTATGAGGAACGGCTGTTGGACCGCGCTTAAACGTAACTTGCTTGTAATTGCTCAGCCTAACCTCCCGCAGGTTGCAAATCTGGTTGCCTGAGCGGGCTATTATCCCGGCCGAGTTGCGCTTGCTCATCCAAAGGCGTTCAAACCTGCGGGAGGGTGGCAGTTACACTTGCTTTTGTGTGCCAAGTATGGCATACTTTTAAAGCTTTTCATCTAAAAAACAGGTAACTACTCAGCCATACCCTTCGACTGCGCAGCGCGCACCCTGAGCGGAGCGCAGCAAAGTCGAAGGGGCGCGCTGCTCCGCTCAGGATGCTGAGTAGTTACAAAAACAGCCCATAAAAAATGTGCGCAAGAGGGCAAATCATGTTCACACCCAAGTTAAGGCCAGCGTTTGGATGGTTGATGGCCCTGGCGGCCATCTTGGTGCTGTTAACCGGCTGCAGTGAGGGATCATCGGCCACTATACAATCTCCGCCGCTTGTCCAGGCTGCCTCGCAAGCCACGCCCCAATCTGCGCCCCCGCCCCCCAAAGTTGTCGTGATTACTCTTAAGCAAAGCCCAGACACCCTCAACCCTCTTTATACCGATATGTGGTCGGCCCGTGTCTTGAGTGACCTATACCTGGCCACTGGCCTGTTTACCTATAATGAAAGGAATGAACCCATTCCCTGGGTTGCCAAAGAAATTCCTTCACTAGAAAACGGCGGCCTTTCGCCGGATGGTAAAATAATCACCTATCGGTTGCGTGAGGATGCCAGGTGGTCAGACGGCGTCCCCCTCACGGCTGACGATTATGTGTTCACCTGGCAAATGATGATGAATGATCGAAACGCTGTCATCAGCCGTGCCCCCTTTGATACTGCAGTGGACAAGGTCGAGGCGGCCGGCCCCTATACCCTGATCGTCACCTTAAAAAGACCTTTTGCGCCTTGGCAGGCCAGGATTTTTAGCACTCTCAATTCCACCAATGCCATCCCCCGCCATATCTTGGAGCGGGTGTTTGCCAATCAGGGAACGCTGGATGATGCGGCTTGGAACAAAAAGCCCAGTGTTGGCGCAGGCCCCTTTGTGTTCAAAGAGTGGCAGCCGGACCAGATTGTGTTTGCGGCAAACGAGAATTTTTGGTTGGGCCGGCCCCGCTTGGATGAAATTACGGTCAGGCTTGTCTCAGATGATGCGGCCCAGCTGGCTGCTCTCAAGTCAGGCCAGTCGCACCTTGGCGCGTTTATCGCTTATGGCGATATGCCTGACTTGGAAGCCTCTGGGGCGGTCGTGTTGGCCAGCGTTTCCTCTGGCTATAGAGAGTCTCTGTTTTTTAATTTGAGCGCGCAAACCGAAACCGCCGGACACCCGGCCCTCCAAGATGCGCGGGTGCGGCGGGCCATTGTCATGGCGATTGATCGGGAAAAAATTTGCCAAGAGTTGTTGGCGGGGCGAACCTGGCCGGTTGCCACTTTTTGGGCTGGCACGCCTTTTGGAAACCCGGCGGTCACCCTCATCCCCTATAATCCAGACGAGGCCCGGCGCTTGCTAGATGAGGCGGGCTGGCTCTTGGGCGAAGATGGTATTCGGGCAAAGGATGGCATCCAGTTGCGCTTGCGTTATGTCTCGACCAATCACTATCTTCGCGTCCGCGCCCAAGAGATGGTTCAGCAGATGCTTGGAGCGGTGGGGATTGACACAACCTTGAGCCAATTTGATTCTGCGGCGTTTTTTGCCTCAACGAACGAGGGGGGGCCAATTGCCTGGGGGCGCTATGATATTGAGGAACACACCGAGAGCGCCCAGTTCCCCGACCCCACCTATGCGGGTTGGCTTTGCGCCCAAACGCCGGCCTACACCTCCGAAGGCGTCAACCATCAATTCCTATGCGACAATCAGTTGGAGGAACTGTTCGCCTGGCAGTCTGAAACGATGAGCATGGGCGACCGGGCGGGCATTTATTATGAAATTTCCAGGCTGCTTGACGAGCGTGTCTACTGGGCGAGCCTGTGGGATGACCCCGACTGGTGGGCGGTTTCTGGGCGGATGCGGCAAATCAGGCTATCGGGCGCGACCCCCTTTTGGAATAGCTACGAGTGGGATATTGAATAGCCCTGGCCTTGTCTCTCTTGACTAATTCATCATTGCCTTGTACACTACCTCCTGTTATTGAGGAAATTATGACGGCAGCGCAGGCTTTGTATCGCAGGTGGCGGCCTCAGACCTTTGATGAGGTTGTTGGCCAGGAACACGTAACGCAAACGCTCCGCAACGCAATTGCTGCGGGGCGCATCAGTCATGCCTACCTGTTTGCCGGCCCGCGCGGCACCGGCAAGACGACGATGGCCCGCTTGGTGGCCAAGGCCGTCAATTGCTTGCACGATGACCCGGCGGCGCGCCCGTGTAATCAATGCTCGATTTGCACGGCTGTGGCAGAAGGCCGTTTGCTGGACCTGATTGAGATTGACGCCGCCTCTAACCGCGGTATTGAAGATATCCGCGAACTGCGCGACAAGATTCATTTTTCCCCGGCCGAAGCCCGCTTCAAGGTGTATGTCATTGACGAGACTCACATGCTCACCAACGAGGCTTTTAACGCGCTGCTCAAGACCTTGGAAGAACCGCCCCCCCACGCGCTGTTTGTGTTGGCTACCACCGACCCGCAAAAGATGCCGGCCACGGTCGTTTCACGCTGCCAGCGTTTTGACTTTCGCCGCCTCAGGTTGAGCGAAATCGTGGCCCAGCTTGAAAAGCTAGTGACCGCCGAAGGGCTGCAAGCCGAACCAGGAGTGCTAGAGTTGATTGCGCGGCAGGCTACCGGGGCCATGCGCGATGCGCTGTCGCTGCTTGACCAATTGGCTGCTTACAGCGGCGCAATTACAATGGAGCAAGCGCAAGCTGCGTTAGGCGTTGGGACACCGGCGTGCGTATCGGCGCTGGTGGATAGTCTGGCTCAGGGCGACCCAACGGGTGGATTGAATGCAATCAATCAGGCGGTTGAAGAAGGGGCAGATGTGCGCCAACTGTCTCGCCAAATTGTTGAACGGCTGCGGGCCGTTTTGCTCACCCGTGTGGGCGGGGCGGGATTGCTGGACTTGCCTGGCGAGGAGCGTAAAGCCTTGGAGGCGCAAGCGCGCAAGCTTTCTACCGCTGCGCTTGTCAAATCTGTCAAGCTGTTTAACCAGGCAGCCAGCGAACTCAGGACCAGTTGGCAGCCGCAGTTGCTTTTAGAGCTGGCCTATCTTGAATCTGTAGCGCCGCCTCCCCAAGCTGTAGAGAGCGCGCCGCCACCACCCTCAAGGCCTAAACTGGCTCAGCCACCACCATCAACCAGGCCGGCCCCATCTCAGCCCCCGCCAGTCAAGCCCAAGAGCCGGCCTCATTCGGCAGCGCCCTCTGCGGCCATAGCGGCGGCGCCAACGCCGGCCGATACATCTGCCGATGCAGGCACATCGCTTACTCTGGAAATTGTGGCCGGGCAGTGGGACGTTATTTTAGCTCGCTTGCACGAGCAGGGCGGGGTGCCTGTCAAAGCGTTAATCAATTCATGCCGGCTGGTAGGTGTGCAGGGCAACACACTGGTGCTCAACTGGCCCTCGCAGGTGCTGCAAGATCGCTTTGAGAGCGGCCGCACCAAGCACCTGGTTGAGCAAGTGGCCAGCGAGGTGCTGGGACGATCTATCAGCACTCGTAGCGCAGTGTTTTCCAAGACGCCGGCGCAGACGGACCCCCTGGTTGAAGAAGCGGTCAAGTCGCTGGGAGCCAGGGTGGCAGATTCGCCCTAGTTGCGCATTTTTGTAACTGCGCACCCTCCCGCAGGTTCGAACGCTTTGGATGAGCAAACGCAACTCGATCGGGATTGCTAGCCCGCCCAGGCAGCTAAAATCCCAACCTGCGGGAGGGTAAACTGGGCAGTTGATGATAGGAGCAAATGGTGAAAGGTAAAATCAGACGTCCGATGGGAGGGCATGTTGGCCCGCAAGCCGCCGGAGGCGGCGGGATGATGAAGCAATTTCAAAAGTTGCAAGAGGACATGGCCAAGGCGCAAGAAGACCTGGCCAATGAGACCTTGGAAATCACGGCCGGGGGCGGCGCTGTGACCGTGGTGGTCACAGGGCAGCAGCGCATCAAGGCCATCCAACTCAAGCCTGAAGTGGTTGACCCGGCTGACCTGGAAATGCTGCAAGATTTGTTGGTGGCCGCCATCAACCAGGCGATTGAAACCAGCCAGGCGCATGCGGCCGAAAAGCTGCAAGGGCTGACGGGCGGGATTGGAATCCCCGGATTGACCTGATGCCTGTCCCTGCGCTGCCCAAACCTGTACAGCAGCTTGTCGAGGCATTTGCCCGCTTGCCGGGCATTGGCCCCAAGAGCGCCTCGCGCTTGACGTACTATTTATTGCGTTCGCCAGATGAAGAGGCCCTGGCGCTGGCAGATGCCTTGCGCGACCTGAAGGCCAAGACCCGCTTTTGCCAGGTTTGCTTCAACATCACCGAAGAATCGCCTTGCCCGATATGCGCCAGCGCCGAGCGTGAGCGCGCGGTGATTTGCGTTGTTGAAGAACCGCTGGATGTGATCGCCATCGAGCGCACACGCGAGTACACCGGCCTGTATCATGTGCTCCACGGGGCGATTTCTCCCATGGATGGCATAGGGCCTGAAGACCTCAAAATCCGCGAGCTGTTGGCGCGCGCCGAATTGGGCGTGCGTGAGGTGATTTTGGCAACCAATCCCAGTCTGGAGGGTGAAAACACGGCGATGTATCTGCATAAAAAGCTGGCTGCTTTGGGGGTTATAGTCACACGCTTGGCGCGCGGGCTGCCGATGGGAGGCGACGTAGAGTATGCGGATGAAATTACGTTGGCCAGGGCTTTGGAGGGTCGGCAGACTATGGAGACTAGGCGATGAGCCGCCTGGCTGAACCGCCCGGCGGCCGGAAAATCGCTCACGGCGCGCTGCTGGCTATTATTCTGCTCACACTGCCATTCTACTGCCTGGGCATATTGGCGTTGTTGTACGAACCAGGCCCTATCTCTGCGCCAACTGCCGCGCCAACCCAGACCCAGACCCCGCGTCCTTCACTGACGCCCGTGCCGGTGGGCACTATAGGCCCTACGCCTGACCAGTGGCAGCCTCCTTCGCCAACCATCACAGGCTCGCCGCCGCCCACTGTTTCGCCGACAGCTACGCCGACCGATACGCCAACGCCGAGCAGCACCCCCACCAGTTCGCCCACCGAGACTCCTACGGCAAGCGCTACGCCCACCGTAGAGATTCCCACCGCAACCTGGACCGTGCCGCCCAGCGATACCCCCACAGCCAGCGCAACGCCGACGCCGTCAGATACCCCTCCGCCAACTGTGCCGCCCACCATTTCACCCTGAGCGGGTAACACAAGTATTCAAAACACAGGAGTAAATTGTGGATTTAGCTGCATTGCTCAAAAAACTATCCAATGCCACAGGCATTTCTGGCTATGAAGAACCTGTGTGCGAAATTGTGGCCGAGGAGTTTAGACGCTACACAGATGAGGCATATATCAACACGCTTGGCAGCGTGGTGGGATTGCTGTGCGGGCAGGGTGATGAGCCGCGCCATACTATCATGTTGGCTGCCCATATGGACGAAATCGGCCTGATGGTGGCGGGAGTTGAAAAGGGATTCCTGCGCCTAGAGCCTGTGGGCGGCGTGGATGAGCGGGTGCTGCTGGGCCAGGAAGTGATGGTTCACGGACGCAAAGATTTGCCCGGCGTGATTGGTTTTCGTCCGCCTCATGTTTTGCCGCGCGACCAGCGCGACAAGGTCATTCCGATGGAGGCTATTTTTGCCGATGTTGGCTTGCCGCCGGCCCAGGTAGACAAACTGGTGCGCGTGGGCGACCTGGTCAGCCTGCGCCAGAATGCCACAGAGCTAAAGGGCGGCTTGCTGACTGGCAAGGCGCTGGATGATCGCGCGGCAGTGGCAGCAGTAATGGTTTGCCTGGAGACCCTATACCAGCGCCGGCCAGATTGGGACGTGTTGCCGGTAGCTACCGTGCAGGAAGAAACGCGCCTGTTGGGCGCGGCCACCAGCGCCTACGAACTCAACCCCGATGTGGCGATTGCAATTGATGTGACCTTTGGCGCGCAAAACGGCGCGCCAGAAAGCAAAACCTTTGGGCTAGGCAAAGGCCCAACAATTGGACTGGGCCCCAATATGCACCCCCGCGTCGCGCAGGGGCTGATAGATGCGGCCAAGCGAATAGAGTTGAGCTATCAGCTGGAGCCTACCCCTGGGGCGAGCGGGACCGATGGTTGGGCCATCCAGGTGGCGCGCGAGGGAATTCCGACCGGTGTGGTGGGTATTCCGTTGCGCTACATGCATACCCCGGTCGAAACTGTGGCGGTTCAAGATGTCGAGCGCACCGGCCGCCTGTTGGCCGAATTTATTTGCGGGCTAGATGAATCCTTTATTGCTGCGCTCACCTACAATGAAACATAACAGGAGTTAATGTGAATTCCGTCATTAAACTTACCAGGGGTGTCCCGGCAACCGAGTCTTTCCCCACCGCGCAACTGGTCGAATGTGCCCAGGCCGCGCTGACTGGTGACGGCGCTGCAGTGTTGCAGTATGGGCCGGCAGGGGGCTACCCGCCCTTGCGGGCGCTGATTGCCGGCGAAGCCAACGTGGATAAAGACCGGGTAGTCATTGCGCCGGGAACGCTGCAACTGCAAGATTTTTGCGCCCGTGTCATGATCAAGCCGGGCGATGTGGCTTTTGTCGAAGAGCCCACCTACGACCGCACACTGACCATCTTGAGGCGCGCGGGCGCGCAGGTGGTCGGCTTTCCGCTGAGCAGCGATGGCTCCGATGTAGAGGCTATCGAATCGCGCCTGAAGCGGGGTGAGCGGCCGGCGCTCTTTTACCTTGTGCCAGATTTCCAAAACCCCAGCGGGTCGGTGCTTTCGGCAGAGAAACGCAAGCGGCTTGCTGCCCTGGCCGAAGAATACAACTTTTGGATTATTGAAGATGCGCCCTATCGCAGGCTGCGCTATCGCGGCGAGGCCGTGCCCGCATTTTTTGATCTGGCCCCGCACCGGGTCCTGCAAATGTCCTCGTACAGCAAGCTGATCAGCCCGGCTTTGCGAGTGGGCTATGTCGTTGCCCCCGATTCAATCGCGCGCCAGTTGTGCAAGTATGCCGAAGATACCTACATCACCCCCAACTATTTGGATCAGGCCGTTGTGTTCGAGTATTTGCAGCGCGGCTGGTTGCTGCCGCATATTGCCGAGTTGCGCGCTTTGTACGCGCCGCGGCTCGATGCCATGTTAGCGGCGCTGGATCAGCACGTCTCTGGGCTGGGCACATGGCGCAAGCCCGATGGCGGCTTTTTTATCGGCCTGACGCTCAATATCGGCGTCAGCGCAGAAACATTGTTGGCCAAAGGCAAAGAGGCCGATCTGCTTTTAACCGATGGCCGCGGCTTTTTTGCCGGGGGCGGAGGCGACAATTTTGTGCGGCTGCCCTTTTGCGCGCTAACCCCAACAGAGATTCAGTCTGGCATTGAACGCTTGGCGGCTGTGGCGCGCACGTTGCAGTAAGATAACGAGGTGAGTCTTGATTCTTGAACAACTTTCTAATGCTCCGGGCGTCTCGGGCAATGAAGAGGCCGTGCGGCAGGTAGTCTTGAAAGCTATCAAGCCGCATGTGGATGAGTGGCGAGTGGATACCCTGGGCAATGTCTTGGCGGTCAAAAAGGCCCGCCGCGGCGCTGCCCATCAAGCCCAGGGTCAGCCTTTTAAGGTGATGATTGCCGCGCACATGGACGAAGTGGGCTTTATGATTACGGGCTATGAGTCCAATGGTGGGGTGCATTTTAGGACGGTAGGGGGAATTGATGACCGCGTTTTGCCTGGCAAGGCTGTCTTGGTGGGGCCGGGCCAGCTCCCAGGCGTTATCGGCGCCAAGCCAGTTCACCTGCTTAGCGACGATGAAGAGACGCAGGTTGTCAAAGTAGAAGCGATGGTTATTGATATCGGCGCTGCATCTAAAGAAGAAGCCGAAAAATTGGTCGGGCTGGGCCAATACGCCAACTTTGCCACTCGCTACCGCCGCCTGGGGCGTGTGTCCACCGGTAAAGCTTTTGACGACCGGGCAGGCTGCGCGGTGTTGGTTGAGCTGCTGCAAGGCGAGCGCCTAGGTTTCGACTTGCACGCGGCTTTTACCGTCCAAGAAGAGGTTGGCCTGCGCGGCGCGCGCGTTGCGGCTTTTGCCATCGAGCCAAGCTGCGCTTTTGTCTTGGAGGGCACTATTTGTGATGATTTGCCCAAAGATAAAGATATCAGCCCTACCACCCAATTGGGCCAGGGGCCGGCCCTGAGCGTGATGGATCGTAGCATGTTTGCTAACCGTTCCATGCTTGACCATGTAGTCGCTACCGCCGAAAAGCTGGGCCTTCCATATCAATTCAAACAGCCCGGCATTGGCGGCACGGATGCCGGCGCGACAACGCGCAGCAAGGGCGGTGTGCCCAGCTTGCCGGTATCGGTGCCCTGCCGCTACATTCACTCGCCTATAGCCATGCTGTCGCTAGAGGATTTTCGCAATACCGTGCGCCTGATGCGCGAAAGCTTGAAGCGGCTGGGGCCGGAAGTGATCAAGGTTTAAGGTTGAGTTTGAGGCCAAGTTCGGACTAGGCTTTAATCTTGGAGGATAATATGAAGAACACAATCAAGAAATTGACAGAGGCTTTTGGCCCTTCTGGCTCTGAGCAACAGATTCGCGATATGATTCACGCAGAGATTGCCGGGCTGGCGGATGAAATCTGGGTTACCCCGCTGGGCAGTTTGGTTGCGCTGCGGCGCGGCGCAGGCACGGGCAAAAAAGTCATGCTGGCGGCGCACATGGATGAAATTGGAGTTATTGTCACGCATGTAGACGACAAGGGCTTTTTGCGCTTTGGGGCTATTGGCGGATTGAACCCAATCGCGCTGACCGGCGGGCGGGTTGTTTTTGGCGATGGCACGCTGGGTGTTATAGGCGTAGAAAAGCGCGAGGATCGCAGCAAGGCTCCTACGCTGGAGCAGGTGTTCATTGATGTCGGCGCCAAAGACAAAGCCTCGTGCAAGATCAAGGTGGGAGACGCGGCTGGCTTTGCGCGCTCGTTTGAGGACCTGGGCGGGCGCTTGGTTGCCAAAACAATGGATGATCGCGTTGGCTGCGCGGTTCTAATCGAAACGATGCGCCAGCTCAAAAAATCGCCGCATGACATTCACTTTGTCTTTACGGTTCAGGAAGAAATGACCCTGGCCGGCGCGCAGACGGCCGCTTATCAAATCGCCCCCGATATGGCCCTGGCCGTGGATGTGACCGGAGTAGGCGATACACCCGAAGCGCCCAAGATGGCCGTATCGCTGGGCCAAGGCCCAGCGATCAAGGTTAAAGACGCCGGCATGTTGGCGCATCGCGGCGTGAAAGAATTGATGATCAAGCGCGCCGAAGAAAAACGCATTCCGTATCAGCTAGAGGTGCTGCCCGGAGGCACCACCGATGCGTCGGCTATCCAGATCACACGCGAGGGCATTCCGAGCGGCTGCCTGTCTATTCCATGCCGCTATGTCCACACGCCGTCGGAAATGGTAGACTATGGAGATGTATTGAACAGCGTCAAGCTGCTGCTGGCCATCCTGGCCAAACCCATCAATATCTAGCAACCTGTCGGAGAGCCAACGTATCCCACACAGCGCCCATATAAAAAAAGCCCTCCTTCCTTTTGGAAAGTGAGGGCTTTTTTACTGCAGTCCGCCCAACTCGAACGACCAGTGCAATATCTGAAGGACGGCTGTGCCGGGCGATGGCCGCGCAAAGCGAAGCGCAAAGGCGCGGCTCTCGCCTGGCGAGATGCTCCACGGAAACCCCGGATTGGCTTCTATCAGTGACACACTGGCTGTGCCGCTTTGCAATAATACATCCTCGCGGTTTACGGTGACAACGTGATCGGTAGGGTTGCCAATGCCGCCGTTGATGACAATTTCCGTCATGCCGGGGCCATAAGCTACGGTGTTGACTTGGATTGCCACCGATGAGCTCGGATCTGGCGTGGGCATGGGCACAGCGCCTGCCAGGGCCAATTGGATGCGCGCTGGCGCTCTTGAGCCTGGCCGCGGGCTAAAGGCCCATTCGACCGTTGGCCCGCTGATGGTGTCTGGCACCAGATAGCCGGCGGTTGCCGTCAGCACCTGGCCTGGCTCCAACTGCCCGCCGGCCGGCCCGTATGCTCCGGCCAGGCTGGCCGGAACGGATAACGCATAACGCCTGCCCTGGCCGTCTATCAGGTCCATTTGAAACATACCGGCGTCCAATGTGTTTGGCCCCAGGGCTTCCACGCTAAAGTCTACTACGTAATAAGCATGCCCGGCGGTCAGGTCGGCGGCTTCTCTAACCAGTTGACCGTTGAGGGCAATAACGCGCGCCTCGCCTACCTGTATCCACGTTCCTAATTCCACCAGTTCGCTGCCGGCTGCCGGTGTAGGCTCTACGCTAGACACATAACTGGCCGTCACCACCAGCCGCTTGGTGCCCTTGTCTCCCAGCAAGGCCAGCGTCAGCCCTGGCCGAAGCTGCTGAAACAAATCTGCGGCGGCATCTTGTTCTATCCACTGGCGGCCTGAAAACTGAAACTTGAGCACCCGCCCGTTGGCGAGCGACACTTGAATGAAATCTGTTTCGTCAAGGGCTTGAACAAGATCGGTGTTGGCTGTAGTAGCTTCCAGGCCAATGACGTAATTGACGAGCGTGCCATAGACCCACTGAGCCGAATCGGCGCTGCCGCGTTGGTAACGCCACACGTTTTTTTGGATTTCTACAGCCTTGACTTTAAAAATAGAGTCTCGTATTTGCAAAGTGGTTGGAGCGTTGAGAAAGACCTGTTCGGTGCCGCTGGAGATGATGGGATCTCCCGGCCTCGTAGGGGTAGCGGAAGGTGTGGGCAAAATGCTGATGCGTCGCCCGCAAGCGGTCAGACCGATCAACCCGGCAACCATCAGCAGGATGTTGCAAAACAAAATGATTCGCTTTGAATGGTTTGGTGACATTGGCTTTATGAGAATGTGCGCTTTGGAATTGTTGCTAGGGTATTTCACCTGGCAACTGGCGCGGGCTGACTCGCACTTGCAATGTGCCGCCGTTGGGCGGAACGATCACATGGAAATTCATGTAGGGCACAACGACTTTGACCATTCCAAGCGCAGAAACAGAAAAGGTCACCAAGCCTCTATCGTCAGTATAGCTTTGCGCCAGCTGCGAGCCGTCGGTCATATCGTATACTTGCACTTGCAAGCCAATGACCCCCTCGCTGGCATCGGGCTGGTTATTCTCATTGCGGTCATAGAACACGCGCAGCTCAATGTCTATGGTTTGCTTGGGCGGGCCTGCTGGCGTGGCTGTGGGCAAGGGGCGAATGGATACCGGCGGCATTGGCGTGGGCGTGTAATTGGGAGTGGGTGTGTCAAAAACGGGCGGTGTGGGCGTTTCGCCGGGCTGGGGGGTGCGGGTTGGGGTAGATAGCGGCACCTGGGTTGGAATAGGCTCTCGGGTTAAAGTAGGCAAGGGGGTAGGGGTAGCGGTGGCTTGAACTCCCACAACGCACTGGAAGCTGTAGGTATATTTGCTGGCTTCTTCTATGGGCACGGTGTGTCCTTGCCCAATCAAGATATACATCCATCCTTCATAGGTGGAAAAATATGACACGCGGCTGCGAAATTCACCCGTGGCAGTATTCACATCGTCGTTTCCGGCAATCACCTGGTCAAAACCTGGCCCCCGGTAAAGAATCATGTTGGTATCTGTGCCAGAAGACAAATCTAACGTTTCACAGGTCACCAGCAGGCCAGACTTGACGCGCAGCTTGAAAAAGTCGTTATCTTCCCAGTGTTGATCCCACGGCGCATAGGGAACAAAGTTGAGGCTGCTATATTTAACGCCCAAGCCAATAATGGTGGCGTAATCAAAGTTGTGGTTCGGCTCAAACTGGTCATAGCCAATGACCGGCGTCGCCCCAGGGCGCGTGGTGGGCACGGGCGTGATGGTGACATCCAGCGGCATGACCTGGAGTGTATATGCTCCGCTTGAGCCTTGCGCCTTGGCGCCGGTTGACCGGTCTACCACAATGGTGTACCAGCCATCGCGGCTGGCTGTCCAGGTGACGCTCGATCCGACGTCGTTATAGGCCTTGTCATCGTTTTGGCCCAATACTGGCCCTGGGTCATCATAGGGGGCGCTGTTGCCGCTGGGCGAAGGCCCATAGACAGTCACATAAGTGTCTAGCCCACTCGTGTCTACCTTGTAACGCCCCCACTGCTGCTTGCCCCATACTCTGAAAACATCTACATCGTATGCCCCCACGCCTGGATTGTCGGGCCAAAAGGTCAGGTTGTTGTAGGGTGACCCGATGGAAATCAGCGTGGCCTCTCCGAAGGTATTGTTTGGCTCGTAAATGTCGGCGCTGCTTTGCGGAGTGGCTGTAGGGCCGGATGTAATATCGTTGATGTTCATCTGGTAGGCCTTGTAGCGCGGGTCGCTGGGGTCTTTGTTCGTCAGTCTGATGTAATACCATTCGTCGCTAGCGCCGCCGCTCCATTCTACCGCCGAGCCATAATTGTTGTACGCGCGATCGTCGTTCGAGCTTACTTCTTGGTAGGCCGAGTTGTAGACATACATATAAGTATCTAGTCCGCTATCTAATGTCGTTTCGGCCCGGTAGGTGCGGTTTTGCTTGGTCCACACGCGATAATAATCTTGATCGGCTGTGGGATAGTTCCAATAAAAGGTCAGGTTGCTGTAGGTGGAATTGATCGAGACCGCCGCCGCATTTGCGAACGAGCCGTTGCCGCTTGGCCCCTCTAGTGTGTCGGTCAGCGGTACGCTGGGCGTAGGAGAGCGCGATGGGGTGGGGGTGGAGGAGGGAGTAATGGTTGTGATAGCTATTCGGTAAGTATAACCTTTGCAGCCCGGTGTGAGCTGGAAAATCTTGAAATAGTAACGCCCCGAAGTGGAGGGAGAAAATGTTACCGAGGCGGTATTATTCAGTGGGTTTGTATCGCTTAGAATAGGAGTTTGTAAATTGTTATAGACAATGATGCCCAGGTTGTAAAAGTCTGAGTAATAGGGAATGGCACTGATTTCGTAGACAATGCTCGGTGAAGCGTCCAGGTAAAAATATTCGGGGTTGGCCGGAACAGTTTGACCAGCGTTGCCCGGTGAAAGCGCCAGGGTAGAATAATTGGCTAGCGGAGCGGCGCTAGAAAAGGTATCGCCTCCAATATAGTCATTGTTAGTGTTGTACGTAAGCGTACAACTATAGATTGTAGTTTGAAACAGTTCTCTGCCTACGGGGCCAGCCACCCCCCCAAAAGCCGGCAAGTTTGCTGCATCAAGCTTGGGTAAAGCTTGGGCCATGGGGGAGGCAAGCGCCTTGTTACCCAGGCTCAATGTCAGGGCCAAGCCGCACGCTACCAATACCAGGCTTGCCGGCAAAATAATCTTGAACATCGTCTGGATCTTCATTGCGAAGACTCCTTAACTGGCTAAATAAATTGCTTTTTTGTACTCCAATAACCCTGCTTATCACTATACCACATTTCACCCCTGTCGGCAACTAGTACTCTACTTTTTTGAGGTGATTGCTCACCCTCTCGCAGGTTTGAACGCTTGTGGATAAGCAAATGTAACTCAATCGGGATTGCTAGCCAGCTCAGGCAACTACAATAGACATTATCGGAAATAGCAGGACGGGCATCCCCATGCCCGTCCGCCAACGTACACCCTGGACTGCCCCCAGGGCAGGCTTGCACCTGCGCTGCGCTTGGCCCCTTTGGGAGTGCAGCCTGCCTGGCGCAGACAGGGTGTGGGGATACGTTGGCTGTGTTATTTCCAATAAACTCTAATTCTAACCTGCGGGAGGGTAGGCTGAATATTGCCTTTCAAGAACCAATTTGGTTCAAAGCCGACCCGCCTAGTTT
>JBGSMF010000370.1:0-2205 GCA_041740315.1 Thermoflexales bacterium | reverse complement strand
GCGGCGCGGTCCAGCTCGGCCTGTGTCTGATTCGCCCGCGCTTCCAGGTCAGCGATTTGCGCCTGAATGTTGCGCAGCTCTAGCCCGGCCTGCTGCAAGTTGTGCATGGCCTTTTCAGCTTCGCGCAACAGGGCAGACATTTCCAGGGCGGCCTGCTGCGCCTCTCGCAGCTCTAGCTCGTAATCGGGCCGGCGAACAAGCTCTTGCTCAATCTCGTTCAACCGCGCGTCAACAAATTGAACTTGATCCTCGATCGCCCTGAGGCGCTCTCTGGCACGATCTTGACACTTTTCCCACTCATCCAGGCCCAAGATATCTGCCAACACTTGCTTGCGCTGGGCGGGCGTTTTGAGCGTGAATTCGTCGGCGCGGTTTTGCAGCAAGAAAGACGAGTTGATGAACGTGTCATAATCCAGGCGCAGCAGCCGGTCAATTTTAGATTGCGTCTCGCGGATAGTTGGCTCGCCCATCGTGCGGAACGAGCCATCGGGCGACCGCACTTGCAAGTCGAGCGCGCTCTGGCCTCGCGCGCCGCTTTTGCGAGCGCGAAGGACGCGGTAAACATTGTTCCCCAGCTCAAAGGTGAACTTGACAAACATTTCAGCCTGGCCCTGCCAAATCAACTCGTCATCACGCCGCGCGCGCGCCCTCCCCCACAAGGCCCAGGTGATTGCATCGAGCAGCGCGCTTTTGCCTGCGCCGTTATCGCCCGAAAGGCAAGCCAGGTGGATGCCGCTAAAATCCAGCGGGGCGGGATCACTATAGGGCATAAAGTTGTGCAGTTCGAGTTTAACTGGAATCATTGGAACCTTATTCCGTCTGCTGCAGCATCTGCTTGGCCTGGGCCAACAAAGCCTCAATGCGCTCTGGCGGCGTGCCTTTTGCTTCAAAATACCGCCGCAACAGTTCTTCTGGCGCTAAACCTTCGGGCGATTGGCCCCCCAGGCGTTGGCGCGTCTGGCGTTCAATTTCTTTATTGATAGCCGAAACATAATAAGCGCCATCGAGCGCGCGCAAGATTTCTTTTTCGCGCAGTTGCGGCTCTTGGTGCGCTTGCAGTTTGACAATGACGCGCACAACCGCTTGGGCAATGTCTCTCCCATCAAGCGCATCCAGCACGGTTTGGGTGGGGTCGGCGCTTTCGCGCGCATCGGCATAAATGCTGACAAAGGGGCGGGCCTGCACCGGCACAAATTGCCACGTCGTTTTGCCGCGCGCCAGCTCGACCCAGCAAAAGCCCTTGGGATCATGTTCTTCGCCAAAGTCAATCCGCTCCAGGCTGCCAGGATAAACAATCGCCGGGTAAGCGCCTTTATTCAGTTCCTGGTGCTTGTGAATGTGGCCGAGGGCGATATAATCAAAAGCCGGGTCGGCCAACACCGTCTTGAGCACCACCACATCGCTGCCCACCATCACACTGCGCTCCGATCCAAAGGTGGCGGTGCTCACGGTAAAATGGCCCGCCAGCACCGCCGGCAGGGTCGGGTCAATCTGAGCCGCCAGTCCGCGCACTAGTTCGGCAACCGTCTCGGTCAGGGTGCGATCGAGTTCTTCAATGGATTTGCCGCGCAAATCATCGCGGGCCAGCAAGCGCTGCCGCATGGGGTACGGCAAACAGGCCACCTGGAGCGGCCCGTGCTTTGTTTCGATAGTCAAGACCTCGTCACGCCAGCCCACATAAACACCCGGCACGCTCAAGGTGCGGTAAATATCCAGGCTAGAGGCCTTTTTTTCCATTGCGGGCAAATCGTGATTGCCCACCAGCAACAGAGCCGGCACACCGGCCTCCGACAATCGCCGAATGCGTCGAGCAAATTCACGCTGGTAGGTAGGGCTGGGGTCGCGCGTTTTAAAGGCATCGCCGGCGAAAATAACCACATCCACAGCGTGGCTCAGGCCATAATCAATCACCTCATCAAGACGGCGCAAAAAATCCAACACGCGGTCATTGATGCCCGTGGAAGGGTCAATGTGCCCATAGTTTTCCATGCCAATGTGCAAGTCAGCGAAATGCAGCAAGTGAATCATAGCGCGGCCTCCTGCCGCCAGGTAGAGTAACACGAAGGGTAACTACTCAGCAGCCTGAGCGTCCTTCGGCCTTGCTCAGGATAAGCGCCGCGCTCCTTCGACTGCGTTTCACTCCGCTCAGGCTGCGCGGCGCGTAGCCTGCTCTGTCGGCAGACAGGTCGAAGGGTGCCGGCTGAG
>JBGSMF010000369.1:0-16780 GCA_041740315.1 Thermoflexales bacterium | reverse complement strand
GCAATGGCCTGCCGCAGGGCTGCTTGGGCCGCCGGCGCGCCCACGCTGTTGTAATTGGATGAACCCGCATGGCCGTGGCCAATGCTTTTGCCGTTGTCGTCTGCCAGCAGCACAGTGGTCTTGCTGCCACCGCCATCTATGCCGATCAAGAACGGTGTCATGGTTTGGCCTGATCGGGGTCAGCTTGCAAAGCGGCTCGCACAATGCCTCCGGCGCGGGCCAGGCGCTGGCGCGCTTTTTGCGGCGAGCACTCCCAAAGCGATACAACGATGGCCGTTTTGACCTGCCCATCACATTGGTTTAGCAAAACTGTTGCTTGCTCTTCTGTCAACCCGCAGGCGGCTTGCACAATCCGCCGGGCGCGCGCCCGCAGTTTGTCATTCGTCGCTTGCACATCTACCATCAGGTTGCCAAAGGTCTTGCCCAAGCGAATCATTACGCCGGTGCTGATCATGTTGAGCGCCATTTTTTGCGCCGTGCCCGCTTTGAGCCGGGTGGAACCGGTAATGGCTTCGGGGCCAACCAGCGCGGCGATGGCGATATCTGATATTGCGGCCATTGGTGAGGGAGCATTGCATGCCAAGCTGATGGTGAGCGCGCCGTGCTGGCGCGCATAGCTCAGCGCGCCGATGACATAGGGGGTGCGCCCGCTGGCCGCAATGCCTACCACACAGTCGCGCGAGTTGAGCTGGAGCGCGGCCAGGTCGCTCTGCCCCAGTTCAGAGTCGTCTTCAACCGCTTCGACAGCATTCGTCAGCGCGCGTTCTCCGCCGGCGATAACCCCCATCACCATCTCTGGTGGTGTGCCAAAGGTGGGCGGACATTCAGCGGCATCCAGCACGCCCAGGCGGCCCGAGGTGCCCGCGCCGATGTAAATCAATCGCCCGCCTTGTTTCATCTGCCCGGCAATGCGGTCAATGGCAGTTGCAATGTCGGGCAGAGCTTGTTCGATGGCTTGCGCTACCAAAGCATCTTGGGCGTTGATGAGCCTGACCATCTCTAGCGTGCCGAGTGTGTCTATTTGTTCTGTCGCAGGGTTGCGCAATTCGGTAATTAGGATTGATGTTTCTTCGATTGTTTTGTTCACAGTTTTCCCAATACGATAAGTTTGGGCTGTTGTGGTAGCTAGCCGCGCCCAATTTTCTCCGGGCGTGATGTTGCCCAAAGCGACCGGTCGGCGCGCGCCGGTGGCGGCGGGCAGATTGCCGGGTCGGTTGTGCCATGTTTCGTAGGCCAGCACAGCAAAAGCAACAGCCTCTTTGGCTTCGCTGGATAGGCCCAATTCGTCCAAGGTGATCACGCGCGCTGGCGATAGACTGGCGGTCAACATTTGCATCAGGGTGGGGTTGCGCGCGCCGCCTCCGCTGATGACCACCTCGTCTGGCAAGCGCGGCAAGAAACGGCGATAAGCCTGGGCGATGGAGCGGGCTGTTAGAGCCGTGAATGTGGCTACGATGTCTTGCTCGCTCAGCCCGCGCGCCAGGGCCTGCTTCCACACCTGCGCGCCAAACTGCGCCCCAAACAGCTCTCGCCCGGTGGTCTTGGGCGGCGGCTGAAGCAGAAAGGGCGCTTGCAGCAGCTCGGCCAAAAGCGGTTCATCCACGCGGCCCTGGGCGGCTAGCGCGCCATCGCGGTCAAAGGCCCACTCGTCCTGGGTGACCCGACTGGCCGCATAATCAATCAGCATATTGCCGGGGCCGGTATCAAAGGCGCATATTTCGCCCTGCGAGGACGGGGGCAGGTAGGTGACATTGGCAATCCCGCCTATATTTTGCATGGCTCGAACAAGGCTGTGGTGCGTAAACAAGAGCGCATCTACCCAGGCCACCAGCGGCGCGCCTTGCCCGCCCGCGGCCATATCGCGCGCGCGAAAATTGCTCAGGGTGGTGATGCCGGTCTGCTCGGCGATGACGGCCGCTTCGCCAATTTGCAGCGTAGAGGCTTGTGGGCCGGTGGGGATATGCCACACGGTTTGCCCGTGGCTGCCGATCATGTCCACTTGCCCTGGCTCTAGTTTGGCGCTGGCGATGGCTTGCAACGCGGCCTGGGCAAAGGCCTGCCCCAGCGCAAAATTGAGCTTGCACAGGCGCGCCGCGTCGCTCGTCTCTGGATGAAAGCAGGCAAAAATCTCGGCGCGCAGCGTGGGGGGATGGGGCGCATTAACGTGGGCCAGCACTTGCCAGCTTAGCGCAGGAGGCTTGCCCTCGAGGCGCACCACGGCTGCGTCAGTGCCGTCTGCTGAGGTGCCAGACATCAGGCCGACCGCAATCATTGTTGTTGATCCACGGCAGTTACAATCGCCCGGTGCAGCGCCACGCGGAAAGGCATAATACCCTGGCGCTCGCGCCCATAGTACACGCGGTTTGTCAGGCACGCTACTACAAGCTGGCGGTCTGGGTCCATCCACAGCGAGGTGCCCGTAAAGCCGGTGTGGCCAAACGCGCGCTGGCTAAAGGGGTTGCCGCTGGCTTCTGGGTCGGGCAACCATAACACAAAACCTAATCCGCGCTGCATTGTTTCGTAATGGGCCTGGGCGCGCGTCATTTGGACAACGGTGTCTGGGCAGAGCAAAGGTTGGCCGCCGTCCAAAAAGGCTTGCCCAAAGCGGGCCAGCTCTGAAGCGCTAGAAAACAGCCCGGCGTGCCCGGCTATTCCGCCCAGGCCATAGGCATTTTCATCGTGCACCTGGCCCACAATGCGCCGCTTGCGCCAGGCGCACATTTCGGTGGGGGCAATGTTTTGGGGCGCGGCTTGGGCGGCGGTGGGCAAATAGCGTGTACTCACCAGCCCGAGCGGGCGGGTCACGCGCTGATAAACGACCTCATCCAGCGATTGCCCCGTGAGGCGCTCGATTGACATGCCCAATAGAATCAACCCAATGTCGCTGTAGACAATGCGCGCGCCGATGGGATAGGCGAAATAGGTTTGCAGCGCCATTTGCTGGCTAGCCTGGGGGTTGGCTTGTTTGTACAGGGGCCGCCAGGCGGGCAGGCCAGAATTGTGGACAATGAGATTGCGAAAGGTTACCTGGCCGGCGTCAACCTGGCCGCCCAGGCCATTGCTGGCGTCTATGAAAGCGCCGCTTTGGAGCGGGTCTTCGTAGGGCTGGATAGGGCGCTGTCCATTGAATTCTGGCAGCACTGTGCTTACAGCCTGGTCTAGGCTGATGATGTTTTGTTCGACCAGCGTCATGAATGCGGTGACAACAAACAACTTGGTTACCGAGGCAAGGTCGAAGAGTGTGTCGGGTTGGACCGCGCGCTGCTTGGTTTCGGGGTCAAGCCAGCCTGATGAGCGCGAAAAGATGATCTCTCCTCGCCGCCGCGCCTCAATCTGCACAGCCGGGAACACATACCCCAAGGCAGCCTCGAGCACAGATTGCGCATTTGAAAGATTCATGGTCATCACGCATCACCATAATCCGCTAGGGTTTTCTCTAGCCGTGCCACGCTATCGGCCAAGCCTCCTGGCCGGTTGCGCTGCAGCCAGACCTGTTTGTAACTGTGAATGAATTCGCGCATGTCCTGGTCTAGTTTGTGGCGCAGTGTGGCAGGTTGGTTTTGACCCAAGGCCAGCAGGCCGCGCTGGCTTGCGTGGCGCAACAGCCGGGCGGTGTTTTGAAATTCTTGCATAATCAAATCGGCGTCGGGGCGGTCCATTTGCGCGCGCGTTAGTGGCAACATGGCCTGGTCTATAGTCTTGAGAGTGCGATCCAGCGCGGCAGGTTCGATGTTGAGGTAGGTGCGCGCCTGATCGAGCGGCCATTGCAGCACCTTGAACAGCGCAGACGAGTTGGGCGGCTCGATGCCCACCGCGCGGTACACATTGCCCAGGTCAAAAGCTACCTGCCCGCTAGCGCCTGTGGAATCACAAAAGGCGTGCCGGCTCAGCGCCTGGGGCATGTCAATATTGCGGTTTGCCTCCAACGCCCACGAATATGCTGCGCCTGCCATGTAGCCCAAAAAGCTTACAGGCAAGGCTTGCCAGTGGCCATGGTCGCCCCAGTCGGTGTTCAGGTAACCGATTGCGCCATGTTTCAGGCCGTTTTCGGCGGCGTTGAGCAGGTTGCCCAGCGCGTTATCGGTGCGGCCGGCCAGGCTACACCAGGCCGATGTGCCCGGGCAAACGTAAAAGGGAATGCCCGAGGCCGCAAACTGCGCACCGTGCGCATCAAAGGGGTGGTCTGCCTCGTAACCCCATTCCAGCGCAATACTGTCTGGGGGCAGTTCGGGCACCAGTTCAGGATGCTGCATGATGATATCGCCCCAAAATTGCATGGTGCGGCCGCGCGCCTTGACCTGGTGGTATATCTTGAGCAAAAATTCCAGGTAAACGCGCCCGGCGCCGCGCTTTTCGCACTCGGCTTGGCTGCGGCCCTGGCCCAGGTCAAAAGTCTCATCGCAGCCCACGTTAAACATCCGGCTGCCAAAATGGGGCAACAATTCATCGTACAGGTTGCACAACAGTTCCAGGCTACCGGGGTCGAGCGGGCACAGGCTGAATGGGCCATCTCCTCCCCACTGCTGTCCCGAATCTTGAGGCATTTCGGCCAGCGGCCTGTAGCGGGCGTGCTTGAGCCAGCGGTGCATGTGTCCGAACGAGTTTTGGTTGGGCACCAGTTCAATGTGGCGCTGGCGGCAATAAGCATCTAGCTCTAAAATCTCTTGCCCGGTCAGGGGTGAAGCCGAGGCCCAGACATCTGGATGGTTGCGATAAGCAAAAGTGTGCTCGGTATAAAGCTGCACTTGGTTGATTTTCCAACCGGCCAGCATGTCAACCAGCATCAGCAGTGTGTCTAGGGTGGGCACTTTGTCGCGGCTGACATCGAGCATCACCCCGCGGGCGGGAAAATCGGGCCAGTCTGAAATGCGCAGGCAGGGCAAACTTGGAATTTGGAATTTTAAATCTGAAATTTCAAATTTCAAATTCAAGATTTGGATGAGCGTACAAACGGCGTAAAAAATGCCCGCCTCATTATGCGCTTTGACGAGGATGTGTTGAGGCGTGATGTCTAGCTCATAGCCTTGGGCGTGGGGCACTTGGTCTGGCGCGATGCGCAAGGTGAGGCCGATTTGTTCTTGGGGGGTTGCCTTGCTGGCAACGGTTTCCCAGGCCAGGCCGGCGCGCTCGCGCAGCGCTTGTTGGAAGCGCGCTGCAACAAAGCAAAGCGAGGCTGGGTTGGCGCTATCGAGCAAGATGAGCCGATGTTCTGCCAGGGTCAGCGTGCTCTCTAGCAGTTCGAGGCGCTTGGGCATAGGCAGGAGCGGCAAAAAAGTAGATATCTTGTTTGTCATTGATTGCTTGTCGCTTTCTTGGTCAGCATGGCATACTTGCGGTACGGCGCAAAGCCAAACTTGGCATAAAAATCCACCAGGCTCGTCCAATCAATGACGCATCCTCGGATGCCAGTGTGGCGCAAGTGGCGCAGCGCCGCATCAATCAACGCTGCGCCGTAACCTTTGCCGCGGCAGGCCTGGCTCACACCCAGCGGCCCCACTTGCCCCCACGGGCGCGGCAGGCGGTGCATGTAAAAACGCTCGATGGGGCGCTCGGAATCTTCCAAGGTCAACCTGGCAAAGCCATCTACACCATTTTCTGTCCACAGGAGCATATAATCGGATAGACGGCCTTGTTCGCGCAAGAATTCTGTAAACTCGAACAGCCAGCGTCCGGGGAATTCGCGCTTCAAAAACCCCAACAGCGCATCCTCTTGCCCTGGCCGCCCAGGTTCAATGGTCAAATTTGGAATTTGAAATTTGGAATCTGAAATTTCTAGTGTGCTTAGGTCGCGGGCCACATCCCAATCGAACTTGCCAGCCAAACCAGGTTGGCCATTATAGCCCTTGTTGCGGAAAAATGGCTCGCTGTCCAGTTCACTTGGCAAGCCAGGCGTGAAAGGGCGCAAGCTGCCACCGAGCCGGAAGCGTGCGCACTTTTGGTGGGCCAACCACTCTTCAGCCCAGGCCAGCAATGCATTGCCGATGCCTTGCTTTTGACAATCAGGCAACACAGCGATGGCATCAATCCAGCCTGCTTGCAAGGCTGGGTTGTCTATCACGGCGCTGGTCAGCACAAAGCCAACCGGCTGGCTGCCTTGTAGTGCCAATTGCCCAGCCTGGAGCGCGCCGGTGGTGGGGCGCATGTTATATTCGGCAAAGCGCGGCGAGATGGCCAGGTCTGGCCCACAAGCGGCGGTCCAAAGATTGGCGACCACCGAAGCAGAGTTTTGTGGATGGATTGATTCAAAGTTGAATAACATGGTTGTTGGGTTAAAACGAGCAGACTGAGGGGCGCGTGAACCGCGCCCCCTTGGATCACTTTATACCTACCGTTCGCCGTTCGGCCACATTTGCTTTTCACTAGGGTCAAAGCTGCCGGGTAGATCGATATCGCGGGCAGCGCCGGTGGAGCCAAGACTGTTCTGAGCTCGCGGCCAGGCTATAAACTTGATTGTCACTAGCTCGCCCGCCGAGACGAGAACGAGAACGGGGTAGCTAATGGCCTGCTGGGGGTTCACCAGGGCGAGATATAGGCCGGGTTTTAGGTCAACAAATCCCCACCATCCCTTTCCATCGGTGACGCGTGAACCGATGAATTCGATCTTGTTGCTGGCTATAATCTTTTCGTATTCAGACGCGGAGAGTTGCCGTTGTTTTTCAACTGCGAGCCGGCCTTTTTCTTGCTCAGAGGCGGGCCATTGATACAGGCTGTAGAAGTCAACTCGCACCTGGTCCAAGGCTCCGCCGCCCCGAGGTCTTTCGACCGTGCCGCGCACGTGGCCTGTGGTGGGCTGTGTTTTCCAGGGCATATCAGGTACAGTAGCCGGGTCGGCAAATACCGGTGGCGTGATGGGATCAAAGTGGCTGGGCTGCGTCAACGCCATGATCAGCTCTGGGCGGCTTTCGTCGCCGGGCCGCCCAGAGGCATCGGGAACCCGGTAAGAGTAGCCTACCCAGCCGTGGGCAAAGTTGCCGGCCACGCTCGGCTCAAGCGCCTTGCGCACCTGGGTCACTGTGCCCGTGATATAGTTGAGATAAGCGGCAGACCCAATGGCGGCCTGGCGGTCATACTGGTTGTCTTTGATAAACTCGTTCCATTCGTGGTACATTCGTTGTTGATTGTTCGGTTCAGTGACATAGTGCTCGCGCTTATAGTTCATGGGAAGATTGAAATCAAGCACTCCTTCTTCCATCCAGGCGCGCCAATCTTGCAGCACCTCGGCATAGGTGCGGGTGCTTGACCATCCGCCCACGCTTTGCGGGCCGTAGCCGTAGGTGATTGTGTCGGCGCTGATGCGAAGGTGCGGCTTGATGGCATAGCTTTCCAGATAAACCCGGCGCACGATATTTGTCACCTGATCTCGCCGCCACTGTGTCCACTGCGGATCGGATGGCGCGGGCACATCGGTGCGGCCCGTAGCCGCCTGGAAGCGAGACACGGCAACAGGATTATAGCCCCACGAGGGGACCACCGTCCCGCTAATCACCAGATTATAGTCGGGATAACGGATGCGGTCGAAATTGATGCCATCAATGTCGTAATTGGCGACGAGGCTGGTATACATCTTGACGATATAATCGGCGGCGTCTGGATGGCCGGGATCGAGATAATAATCGGCCCCGCCCCGGTTTGCGCCGTCAGAGCGCAGCATGATCCAATTATCGTATCCCGTCGCAAGGGGCCCGTGAGTGTTAAAGACGTGATTGGGGTCCAAGGGCGGCGTGAGGCTGTTCCAAATGGCCGTGGCAATGACCCAGGCATGCACCTCGATGCCCTCGGCGTGAGCTTTGTCTATCAGCGATTGCAGCGGATCGAACGGATACGGCGCGATATTGGCCTGAGTGCGGGGCATCATGGCATTGTTGCAAAAGCAATCGCCGCGCCGGCCAACCTGAGCGACAATGGCGTTCATGTTGGCAGCTTTGGCTTGGGCCACCAGTTGGTCAATCTCGGCTTCGTTAAAGATGCCTGCTCCAAAAGCATCCACCCAAAAAGCTCTGAACTGCGGCGGCGGAGTAGATTGGGCCGGCTTGGCCAGGGCAGAAGGCGCCATCAACAATCCCGGCGCCAGGACAAACAACATCAAGATACTTGTCAAGCGTTGCATGGTTATTCTCCTACTGGAATGGGGGGGTGAACCCCTGGGCTAGAAATTTGTTAATGCATTGCTTAGGGATGCAAGCAGACGCAAGGGTGGCTAAGCTGACACTATTGGTTACATTCCATCTCCAGGCTTGTACAGTCCCGGCAGTTCTACCGGCAAGCGTCCTCCCGGCTTGACCCGTCCCATGATTACATCGGCCAATGCTTCAATGGTGGGCGGCGACGAGCCGTAGGTCACCAGACAAGTTGGCGCGTCCTTAAAGTACAGCAGGTCATAAGGCCCGCGCACTGCCACAACGATGACGCGCGCCTCGGCTTTTAGCAGCGCGTTAACCAGCTCGGCTTGCTGGGGATTGCGGTGTACATCGGTGGTTGCCACAATGGCAATGCGGCCCCGGTTAGCCAGCCCAATCGACATGCTGATTTCTGCCGGCGTAGGTTGTTGGCTGACCTGCACGGTGGTCTCATCTAGCGCCTTGCCCAATCCGATCGTTTTGGCCGTTTCAATCACTACCGGGTTGGCATCGGCTAGCAGCGGCAGCAGCCTGGCATTATCGCGCAGCAGCGTGATGGATTCAACCGCAATCTGTCGTGACAGCGCCCGCAACTCGGCCGTCCCAACCAGCCCGGCGTTGGTCACCGGTCGCTTGCCCTCGAACGCCCGTGAAGAGGGTTGGTCGTTCGTCAGTATGCCAAAGCGCTCCTTAGCCGCCAACACGCGCCGCACCGCCTCGTCTAGTCGCGCTTGGGGGATCTGCCCCGATTTGACTTGGTTTACAATCAGCGCGTGGGCTTGGCGATGTTGGGCGTAATCGCCGTGAAAGAGCAAAATATCTGCGCCGGCCTTGAGCGCCGCAACCGCCGCTTCTGGAGCCGGGTAGCCGCTCTCTTTGAGCGCCCCCATCACCAACGAATCGGTCATGAGGATGCCGTCGTACTTGAGTTCATCGCGCAGCAGGCCGGTCAGCACCTTGGGCGAAAGCGTGGCGGGCAGCCCTGGCGTTGGGTCAATGGCCGGGAAGGTGATGTGGGCAGACATTATGCCCGCCACATCCGCTTTCATCGCCGCCTTGAATGGGACCAACTCTACCGAGTCGAGCCTGGCTCTGTCGTGTGGCACCGTAGGGAGCGCTATGTGTGAATCTAGGCCAGTATCACCGTGGCCCGGAAAGTGCTTGCCCACGGCCAGCACGCCCGCCGCTTGCATGGCCTCGATAAAGGCCACGCCAAATTCGGCCACCCGCTTGGGGTCGGAGCCGAATGAGCGGATGCCGATGATGGGGTTATCGGGATTGTTGTTCACGTCCAGCACCGGCGCCAGGTCCATGTTGATGCCCACTGCTTGCATTTCCATCGCCATAGCGCGCGCCACCTGGCGGGCGTTGTCTAGCTTGCCGGCGGCTGCCACCGCCATCATGCTCGGAAATTCGGTAAAACCTTCCGTCGCTTTTAACCGAGCCACCGGCCCGCCTTCCTGGTCAATGCAGATAAAGAGGCCGGGCTGCCCGCTTTGCTTTGCGGCTGCTTGCAGGTCTGCGGTCAATTGGGCCACCTGAGCCGGCGATTGGACATTTTCCGCGTACAGAATCACGCCGCCAATGTGCGTCTGCTCGATCATCTGGCGCATATCGGGAGTGAACGATTTGCCCTCGATGCCGATAATCATGATTTGCCCAACTTTATGCTCCAGCGGCATTTGGGCGATTAGTTCGTTTACGCTTAGAGTGCTGGGGGTAGATGGCGTATTTGTCATTGCTCTCTCCAGAGATGGTGGTATTGCTGTTCGGCTGCACCCAGCCAACAAAGCGGCGATGAGAATTGAAACCAAGATTAGCCTGAGCATGGGACTCTTCTGGGGCAAGAGAACCCCGGCTTTTTCTCAGGCAGCCGGGGATCTCTGCGTTTGTGCTTTGCCAGCTACGCTTTAGCGCAGTTCAAACTTTTCCGCCAGCATCGGCTCGTATACGCCGTCGGCCCACATGAAAAAGGCAAACGGAGGATACATCAGGTGGTAAGCGGGCGAGCCTACGTTTTGAGGCAGGCTGTTGGTAGGCCACAAGTTGAGCGAATAGTTGGGAGGTTGTGGGTAAGGGTAAGCTGTTCGGAAAGACTTGTCGGCGCCCTCAACCGGCTTGAGCAGACCATTGAGGAATTGAATGGTGATATAGTTATCGGCCTGCGCGTTCTTGTAAATCTTGTTGTCGAGCGGCAGCCAGCCGGTGACGCGCGGCCCTTCGGCCATCGGGTCGGTGGCGTAGCGTTCAAACAGCGCCAGCACGGGCAGTTCCTCGTTCACCAGCAGCGCCAGCTTGTCAATGTAGGGCTTTTGCTTTTCAGGGTCAAAGCCATCTGCAGCGCCCTTGAGCAGATCGGGAACGTAAACCTCGGCGCCGTCTGCCAGTTTTTGTTTCCACGACCAGTTAAAACCCTTTAGGTTGTCGGTGGCTTCGGGGGCGTTGCGCGGCGTGTTCAGGTAATAATTGAATGAGGTTTGCGGGTGCGGCGGGTTGTAGTACAGGGCCAGGTCAACCAGGATCTGGTACTTGCCTTCCTTCTGAACGGTGGCGCGCTCGGATGATTGGTAGCCGCGCACGGTGGCTTTGATGCCAAAGGTCGTCAACTGCTGGGCGGCGTTCTCGGCCGAGCCGAGCCAGTCGGCAAAGTCGGCCGGCACCGATAGCTCGTATTCCATCTTGTTGCCCTTGTCGTCCACCCAAATGCCATCTGTGCCTTTGGTGCAGCCGGCCTTGGTCAGCAATTCTTCGGCCTTTTTCAAATCTTTGTTGTAGGGATTGAGCTTGGCAATGGCTTCCTTGGACATCCAGGCTTCCACGGCCACGTCGGTAAAGCCGGCCATGTACTTGAGCGCCTTGCCGGCGTCGCCCAGTGCTACTGTGCCGTTTTCTTCGCGGTCAATGACATAAGCAAAGGCCTGGCGCACCTCTTTTTTATCCAGCGGGTACACGGCCTGGTTGAACCACAGGCCGGGGCCGGTGCCGGTGGGGCCGCCAATCATCTTGATGTTGGGCATGGCCTTGAAGGCAGCCACGTCGGCTGGGGTGTAGCCGTGCGTGCTATAGTCAATTTCGTTCGAAAGCACCAGCGGCACAGAAGAGGCCGTCTCACCATAGTAAACGATGACCTTTTCAAGCGCGATTTTGTCGGCATTAAAGCCGCCGGTGTTCTTGGTCAGTTGCAACTGCGCCTCGGTCACCGATTTGGGATCCAGCTTAAAAGGCCCATACACCACCACGTCTTCAGGCTTGAAATCTTCCAGGTCTTGTTTCCATTTGGTGACCTCCTCGCCCTTGCGGTCAACGTCTTTGGTGCGCATGTCGGCGGCCTGGTCCATCCACTTGCCATAAACCGAGTAGGGTGAGGGTTGATACGCGCGCAAGATCAGGCGCAAAACGCGCGGCGAGGGGGCGCTGATGTAAAACTCGACGGTGTAATCATCCTTGGCCTTGACATCCTTGAGATAGGTCCAAGTGGCATCCTGGCGCGCCCACAGAATGTTATAAGTGCCTACCACATCCTTGGCCGTCAGGTCGCCGCTGCCATCGCTCCACTTGACGCCTTTGCGGAGATAGAGGGTCAACACATTCGCCACGCCTTCCGGCAGGGGTTCCTGCGCGGCGACAGTGGGAACGGGCACGTCAGTGGGTTTGGGCGCGTCGGTAGGTTTAGGCGCGTCGGTGGGTTTGGGCGCATCGGTGGGCTTGGGCGCTTCGGTAGGCGCTTGGCCCCCGCACGCTGCCAGCAGCAGCGCAATGACGAAAATAGCTATCAGTTTATAGAGCTTGTTCATTTTTCTTCTCTCCTTAGAGTTCGTAATTTGGTGTAACTACTCAGCCATACCCTTCGACCTGTCTGCCGACAGAGCAGGCTGCGCAGCGCGCACCCTGAGCGGAGCGCAGCAAAGTCGAAGGGGCGCGCTGCTCCGCTCAGGATGCTGAGTAGTTACAATTTGGTAACATCTCAAAATTTGGGGGTAATCCTTGCGGTTACCCTGTCTGGGCAGGGCATGCCCTGCCCTCACATCGAATTATTGAAAAGATACGTAATTTGTTGCCTGGGGTTGCCCAGGCTTTGTTTCCCCCTGCTTGGGGCCTTACCATTTGCAAAAATCACCGGTCGCGTTTATAAATGACCACCTCCTTCAATTTGCGGAATGGCTGGCTCTTTCACGGGCGATTGGCCAGCCTGACCAGCACAATGATAATCGCTAAAAATACCACGCCTATGAACAGCGACAGCGCCGTAACGACAAACTCGGCTGTGCCTGGCCGCTGGAAAAATAACAAAATGACAGACAGCAGCGTGATGATAAACGCCACCCGAAACCACAAGCGGCTGACTTCTGGGCTCATAGGTGTACCTCTCGCTGGCTTTCCCAAATATCTCTTTGCAGCCGGTTCTCTTGCAGAAGCCGGTCGCCGGCGCGCTCACGCTGAACCGGGTGGCAGGCCACGGCCGATCCGTCGTTAAACTCGACCAGCGGCGGCGCAACGTTCTGGCATTCTTCGCCTTCAAAGCGCGGGCAGCGCGGGTGAAAGGCGCAGCCGGTGGGCAGGCGCAGCAAGCTGGGCACGTCCATGCTGCGCAGCGGGATGTGTTGCTTGTGCCGCGTTATATCGGGGTCGGCTTCTGGAATGGCCGAAAGCAGCACTTGGGTATAGGGATGTTGAGGATTCTCCACCAGTTGGCAGGCGGGGGCCAGCTCGACCAAGCGCCCCAGGTACATTACGCCAATCCGCCCTTCCCACGCAAAATACTTGGCCAGGGCCAGGTCGTGCGTGATAAACAAGACCGACAGCCCCATTTTTTCTTTGAGTTCCGATAGTGTTTTGAGCAGGCTGATGCGGATAGAAACATCTACCATCGAGACCGCTTCGTCGGCCACGATGAACGAGGGAGAGACGGTGAGCGCGCGCGCCACCGAGACGCGTTGGCGCTGACCGCCGCTCAACTGGTGGGGAAACTTTTCCAGCAGGTCGTCGGGCGGGGTCAGGTCAACCATTTCCATCAGTTCGCGCACGCGCTTGCGAGCGTCGGCGTCGTTTCTGGCAAAGCCGTGATGGCGCAGCGGCGTGGACAAAATCTGGTAGACAGTCTGGCTGGGGTTGAGCGATGCGTAGGGGTCCTGGTGGATCATCTGCGCGCCCAGCCGGTAGCGTTTGCGGGCCTCTGGGCTTAGCTGGCTAATGTCTTGGCCCGCGTACAGAATGCGCCCCGCCGTAGTCGCCAGCAGGCCCACAATCATCTTGCCGGTAGTTGTCTTGCCGCAGCCCGATTCGCCCACCAAGCACATGATCTCGCCTTCGTTGATGCTCAAGCTCACATCGTCTACTGCTTTGATCTGCTGCCGCTTGACTGTAAAGGTGCGGGTGACGTGCTCAAGCTCAATTATGGGAACGGACATCTTTTTCACCCTCTCTCTTTTACCTGGCGCTCCCAAGCGCCTCGCGCGCCTCGCGCCAGCGCCAGCACGCCGCCTGGTGCCCGGCGGCAATGTCTTCCAGTTCCGGTTCCTCCCGCCGGCACTGGTCATTGACCAGCGGGCAGCGCGGATGGAACTTGCAGCCGCTGGGCAGGTCAATCAGGTCGGGCGGCGAGCCGGGAATCGAGCTGAGGTCTTCTTTGCGGCCGGCCAGGGTGGGCACGGCGTTGATCAACCCAATGGTGTAGGGGTGGTGGGGGTTTTTAAAGAGGGTGTACACATCGCCCACTTCAACCAGCTTGCCGGCGTACATTGTCGCCACGCGGTCGGCCAGTTCGGCTGCCAGCGATAGATCGTGCGAAATAAAGATTAACGCAAAGTTGAGCTTTTGGCGCAATTCCTTGAGCACGTCCATAATGTTGCGCTGCGTCAAAATATCTAGCGCGGTGGTCGGCTCGTCCAGGATGATGAGTTGGGGCTCCATCAGCAGGCTGAGCGCAATGAGCACCCGTTGGCGCATGCCGCCGGATAGCTCGTGCGGGTACGCTTTCCATATCCGCTCGGCATCCAGCCTGACCAGATCGAGCAGATGCCCGCCGCGGTCGGCCAGTTGTTGCCCCTGCAAGTAACCGTGCGCCTTGGCGGTATCGCCAAATTGCTCCGAAATGCGCAGCACCGGGTTAAACGCGTTCAGCGCCCCCTGAAATACCATGGCGCATTCTTTCCAGCGAAACTGCCTCAATTCGCCCGTCTTGAGCTTGGGTATGTCAATTTCCTTTTCCAGCTTGAGGCTTCCGTTCAAAGCGGCATAGCGCCGATAGATAATCTGCCCCTGGCGAAGGGTGGCCGCCGAGGGCAGCAAGCGCACCACGCCCAGCGCCACGGTCGTCTTGCCAGAGCCGCTCTCGCCGATCAACGCCAGCGCCTCGCCCCGCTTGACCTCGAACGAAACATTGCGCACCGCCTGCACCAGGCCGCGCTTGGCCTTGTAATCCATCGAAAGCCCGCGCACTGCAAGCGTGGTGGGCAGGGTTAAAGAATCAGCCTTCGAATTAGACTTCATCTTAGACTCCTGTCCGCAGGCGCGGGTTAAAGATTTCCTCAATCGAGCGTGATAGCGAGACCAGCCCCATCTGAAAAATGATAATGGCCCCCATGGGCGCCAGCAAGCTCCAGGCCGAGTTAGGGTTGTAAATGGCGCTCTTGGCATAGGCCAGGCTGTACATCACCCCCCAGTTGTTGCCAAAGGGGACCACGCCCAAAAAGACCAGCCCCGTCTGCGAATAAATCGCCTCAATCATTGCGTTGATCAGGGCGATAACGACATAGGCCATCATGTTGGGCAACATTTCTCTAAAGACAATGTGCGGCGCGCCCAGACCCAGCAGGCGCGCGGCTTCTACATACTCGCGCTTTTTGAGCGACAAGACCTGAGAGCGTATCTGCCGCGCCAGCGAAGGCCAGGTGAACACGGCCAGGAAAACCGCCAGCATCCAGGCATTTTCCAGTCTGAACAGGGTTGCCATGATGAGCAGCAGGATAAAGCGGGGCAAAGTCAGCCAGACGTCCGTAACGGCCATCAGCAGGCTGTCGGCAGCGCCCCCGAAAAAGGCGCTAAAAGCGCCCACCGACACGGCGATGAGGGTGGTCAGGATGCCGGCCAGAAAAGCGATCACCATCACATCTCGCCCGCCGTGAATCACCATCACCAGGTTATCGCGCCCTTGAAAATCGGTCCCCAGTGGGTGGCTTGCCGAGGGACTCTGGTAAATCTCGGCCACATTGGCCTTGGTTTCTGGGGGCACCACCAACGGGCCGACAAACGAAACCATCACCAGTCCTACCACAATGATAAAGCCCATAAACCCGATCTTGTTGTTATAAAGCAGCTTGAGCGTTTTCAGGACCTGCGAAAGCGTGCCGGCAAAATTGTGTGCAGCTTGCATGTCACTTTTCCTCTCCGGTGATGCGGATGCGCGGGTCCAGCCAGCCGTAGAGCAAATCGGCCAGCGCGATGGACAGGATGACCATGATGGTGGTGGCCATCAGGATGCCTTGCATGACGGTGTAATCGCGCTTGGTGATGGCCTGGCTCAGCAGCATCCCAATGCCTTGATAAGTAAATACCGATTCAATCAAGGTTGATCCGCCGACGGTGTATCCCAACGAGATTGACAGCGCGGTCACCAACGGCAGGCTGGCGTTGCGCCCAACGTAAGCGGTGATGATGCGGAAATCAGGCAGGCCCCGCGCCCGGGCCACTGCCACATAGTCATCACCCAGAGTGCTCACTGTGCTGCTGCGCATCAGGATGATCCAACTGCCCACCGTCGCCAGCACGTAAACAAAACCAGGCACGGCGTAATGCTTGAACACGTCAACCAAGAATTCAAGCGTAAACCCAGCTTGAACCCCCGACGAATGTGACCCGCGCATGACGGTGAATGGCACCACTTTCCAAATTACGCCCAGCAGCAGCACGAGCAAGATGGCAATCAAGACGGCGGGTATGGCGTGCAAAAATGCGCCCACGTTGGTCAGCAGCAAGTCAATCCACGAATTGCGCTTGTAGGCGGCTACCATCCCCAAAAACATTCCCAGCACAAAGCTGATCAATAGCGAAGTGCCTACACTGAACAGCGTCCAGGGCAGGCGCTGAATAACGATCTCCATCACCGGTTTGCCAACGGCCAAAACATAAGAATCGCCCATGTCGCCGCGCAGCAGGTTGCCCATGAACTCGATATACTGTTCGCCGAGGGGACGGTCGAAATCAATCCGAAAGAGCGATTCGGCCCTGGTGCGGCACTCTTCCTCAGAATACCCCTGGTCAACGCAGGTTTGCGTGAAAATGTCTACCGGATTGCCGGGCAAGGCGCGGATGATGAAAAAGGTCAGCGTACTCACAACCCAAACAATGGCAATCATCTTGAAGAGGGAGCGAACCCAATAGTTGGACTTGAGGCGATCCCACCAGGTCAGCAGGTCCACTCGCTGCCGGGCGGGAGTAGGTGGGTTGACAGTTGCCATGTCCTTCTCTTTTATCCTGTTTGGTAACATTTCAAAATGTGGGGGTAATCCTTGCGATTACCCTGTCTGGGCAGGGCATGCCCTGCCCTCACCCCAGATTAAAAGATACCCTGTTTGTATACTATTGATTCTTTGGGAGTTGCCGTGGTGGACCCCTCCCCCAGCCCCTCCCCGAAGCGGAGAGGGGAGCGTGTTCCCCTTCCCTCG
>JBGSMF010000368.1:0-1530 GCA_041740315.1 Thermoflexales bacterium | reverse complement strand
GCTGCGGCCGGGGCTGGCGGGGGCAGATTTTGATTCGGCGCTCACGCTGGCAGCCGCCATTGCCGCTCGCGAGCCGGATAGCGAGGTAGTGATTTTGTCTGATGGGCGCGTTACCTTGCCTGAAAATCTCACCTTGCCCGGTCGAGCGCGCTACATCCCCATTGGTGCTCAAGATGACAACCAGGCCATCAGCGCGTTTTCAATCCAAGCCGAAGCGAGTGGGCAAGACCTGACGGCGTTTGTGCGAGTGGTGAACTATGGCGCACAATCCGCGCAACGGCGGGTGGTGCTGCGCAACGCGGCCGATGGACAGTTGGTGGCCGTGCGCGATGTAGGGCTTGCGCCAAGTCAGGCGCATGTTTTTACCCTGTCTGGTTTGCCGCCCGATGCGCGCGCGGTCGAACTGCACCTGGAAGGCACGGACTTGCTCGCCGCCGACGACCGGGCCTGGGCCGTGCTGCCCTCTACCGACAAGCTTGCGGTCAAGCTCGTTGGCCCGGGCAACCGTTTCTTGGAAACTGCGCTCACCTTGATGCCAAGTGTGGAATTGTCAGTTACTCGGTCAATCAGTCAGTTATTGGCAATCAACAATCAACCATCAGCCACTGGCCTTGTTATTTTTGACACTTACATTCCTACCGCCACTCTCCCCGCTGGCAATCTGCTGTTCATCGCCCCACCGCGTTCTACCGAGTTTTTCTCGGTCACCGGGCATCTGGTCACGCCAACGCTTGCGGCGGTCACTGCCGATGATCCGCTGCTGCGCCATGTGGACCTGAGCGATGTAGCTGTGCAAGACGCCGCGCGTGTTTTGCTCCCGGCGTGGGGCCGCCCAGCGATTGTAGATGCCAAGACCGGCGCGCCGCTGCTGATTGTGGGCGAGCAGGCCGGCCGGCGAATTGGGATTTTGGCATTTGACTTGCGCAAGAGTGATCTGCCGTTGCGGGTGGCATTCCCGATTTTGATGGCGAACCTGCTCGATGAGCTTGTGCCAGGTGGAGCGGCGGGCCTTCCAGCAGGTGTAGAACCGGGGCGGACACTGTCCATTCCCGCGCCGCCGCAAGCCGAGGCTGTCACCGTCCGCGCGCCGGATGGCCGCGAATACAAGCTGGTTCCCTCCGATGGCCGCGCCGTATTTGAACAGACCAGCCTGTTGGGTGTGTACGAAATTGCCTGGCAGAGCGGCGGCAACTCGCAGCCGATGGGCCAGTTTGCCGTCAATCTGTTCAGTCCTGCCGAGTCAGACATTGCGCCGCGTGAAACCTTGCCCATCGCCGGAGCGGGCGCTGCCGAAGCGCAGTCCTTGCCCCGCGCGCGAGACGAGTGGTGGAGACCGGTGGCATGGCTGGCGTTGGCGCTGCTGGTGGCGGAATGGCTGCTATCGCATCGTGGGCAGTTGGCTAAATTTCTAACGGTTAATCGTTAAAATGTTTCTGTCGTTCCTTTATCCAACAACTCTATATGCTCTGCTTCTAGTGCCATTGCTCCTGGCTCTGCCCTTTGCGGGCCGCCGAGCGCTTCCGCGCGCAT
>JBGSMF010000367.1:0-28600 GCA_041740315.1 Thermoflexales bacterium | reverse complement strand
ATCCCCACACCCTGTCTGCGCCAGGCAGGCTGCACTCCCGAAGGGGCCAAGCGCAGCGCAGGTGCAAGCCTGCCCTGCCTGCGGCCGCTGACGCGGCACGCGGCAGCAGGCTGGACGGGCAGTCCAGGGTGTGCCAGTCCGCCAACGGGTGGGGATACGTTGGCGACGTTATTTCCGATAAACTAAGGAGCATGATGATGTTGGGCAAGACGCTATGGTCACGAAGGAGCGCAGTGGCTTTGGTCTTGTTTATTTTTAGCCTTGGCGCTTGTGCTGCCCCTACTATTGAGCCCGCGATACCCAAGGACGAATTTGTCTTTGGCGTCATCATGGTTGGCCCTTATAACGACCACGGCTGGAGTGAAGCGCATTACACGGCTGGCCGCTATGTCCAAGTCAACACGCCCAATGCGCGCCTGGTCTATCTGGATGACCTGAACCCGAATGGGCGGCCAGACACAACACTGGAGCAGGCCGTGGACGACATGGTGGCAGAAGGCGCGCGCTTGATCTTTCTCACCTCAGACGATTTCGCCGCCGATACCTATATGGTGGCCCGTAAATATCCTGGGGTGACCTTTATCCAGATTTCGGGCGATCATGTGCGCAGAGGCAATGCTCCCCCCAATGTGGGCAACTATATGGGGCGCATGGAATATGGCAAAATGATTGCAGGTTGCGCCGCCGCGTTGGTTACCCGCTCAGGTAGCCTGGGATATTTAGGCCCGTTGATTAACGACGAAACCCGCCGCCTGGCAAATTCTGCTTACCTGGGCGCTCGCTATTGCTACGAACATTACCGGGGGCGCCCCGCCGACCAGTTGCATTTTCGCGTCGAGTGGATTGGCTTTTGGTTCTATATTCCAGGCGTCACTTCCGATCCAACCCTGATGACCAATACTTTATTTAACCAGGGAGCCGACGTGATTCTTTCGGGGATCGATACCACCGAGGCGCTCGTTGTGGCTGGCAGGCGAGCGGAGACCGGTGAAGAGGTCTGGGCCATTCCTTACGATTATGAAGGCGCTTGCGCTGTAGCGCGCCAGGCGTGCCTGGGTGTGCCATATTTTAACTGGGGTCCGGGCTATCTAAAATTGGCCCAGCAAGTGATTCAAGGCAATTGGGTTCAGCGCTGGGAATGGGCCAGCCCCGATTGGAGTGATATTAACAGTCGTGGCAAGAGCGTGGTGGGCTTTGTCAAGGGAACTGCGCTTGGCAATGAACAATCGGCCTGGCTAGACGAGTTTATTGCTGGCCTGGCAGATGGCTCTATCACTTTATTCAAGGGGCCGTTAGACTTTCAGGATGGCAGCTCATTCCTGGCCAAAGGCGAGCTTGCCACCGATGAGCAGATTTGGTACATGCCCAAATTGTTGGCCGGGATGGATGGGCTGAGCGACTAGGGAGGAATGAGATGAGGGGGCTTTTCAAACAGTCGCGCTATACAATCCGGCAGCGGCTTTTGTGGGAAAATGCAATCACAGGAGTGTTGCTCTTGCTGGTTGGCGGCTTTGCCGTCTGGCAAATCAACTGCCTGGCTGGCGCGGTGGGCGCGTTGCAGCTTGCCCGGCAGCGCGCCATTGTCGCTCTGCAGGTGCATCAGAGCAGCACCGAATTGATTGCGGTCATCAATCGCTTGTTGCCGCTTGAAGATGCGGCGGTCTTTGAAACTCTGGTGACGGATGCGCTGGATGAACTCAAGCAGAGCCACGCCGCGTTGGAATCTCTGGCTGCCCAAGCTGTGCATGATGAAACCGCCTATCCCCAGATGAATCGGGTGCGTGAAAAGGTTAATAGTGTGATTGGCATTGCCGATACCATGATTCGCCAGGCCCGCGCCCAACAGTGGCCCAGCGTTCGGGTGCGAGTGGGTGTGCTAACCCGCGACCATCAGCAATTGGCTATCGAGACGAACAAATTGGTTGACCTGGCGGCAGAGATGGAACAGGCTGCTGGCATACAGGTCAGGTCGGCTCAATGGGCAGCGGTGTTTTATCCCGCGCTGGCTATACTCTTTACGATTGGAGTTCAGCTCCTGTTTTCGCGCTGGATCCGGCGCGGTATCGCCCGGCCAATTGAGCAGTTGACCCAGGGTGCTGCCCAACTGTCGGCTGGCTTGTTAGACAAGCGTGTCTCGGTGGAAGGTTCGGCTGAATTGGCCCAACTGGCAACCGCTTTTAATCAAATGGCCGAGCGCTTGCAAGCTTTGCTCGCCGAGTTGGAGCAGCGCGTGGCCGAGCGCACAGCCGATTTGCAGCGCGCCATGCAAGAATTGACCCAGGAACGTAATATGCTCAGCGCCACCTTGAATGCTTTGCCCGATTTGTTGTTTGAGGTGGATCGCCACGGCACCATTTATCAGTTTCAAACCACCCGCCCCGAGCTTTTGTATCGCCCTCCCCCAGAGTTTTTGGGCCGGCCCTTAGAGCAGGTATTGCCCTTGCCTGTGGTGAGCGTTATCCAAAGCGCCATTCAGCAGGCCGCCGATAGCGGGACTGTGTCCAGCGATACTTATACGCTTGAAACCTCGATGGGTGAGGGATGGTTCGAGCTTTCGATTGCGCCCAAGGGCGACCCCCGGGCGCCCGATAGCCGCTTTATTGCGCTGGCGCGAGACATCACAGCGCGCGTGCAGGCCGAGCAAGCCTTGCGCGAAAGCGAAGAGCGCTATCGCACAATCTTGGAAACCATTGAAGACGGCTATTATGAAGTTGACCTGAGGGGGAATTTTACGTTTTTCAATAGCGCCATGGGCAGGATTTTGGGCTACCGGCCCAGTGAAATGTTGAGCATGAACAATCGGCAATACATGAGAGCCGAAACGGCCCAAAAGGTGTACCAGACCTTTAACGCCGTGTACAAATCGGGCCAGCCGACCAAAGCGATTGATTGGGAGGTGTTGAGAAAAGATGGCATTGAAACTTTTTTAGAGACCTCTATAACCCTGATGTGCGACGCGCAGGGCAAGCCAATTGGCTTTCGTGGAATCACCCGCGATGTCACCGAGCGCAAGCGAACCGAGCTGGCGCTGCAGCGACATGCCGCCGAGCTTCAGACGCGCAATGAAGAGTTGGATGCCTTTGCCCACACCGTGGCGCATGACCTCAAGACGCCGCTAGGTTATATGGTAAACTATGCCGAAGTGTTGGAGGGCGAGTGCGATTTGTTGCCCAAAGCCGAGTTGGAGGATCACATTCAGGCGATCGCGCGGAATGGACGCAAGGTGTGCAACATTGTTGATGAATTGATGTTGCTGGCAGAGGTTCGGCAAGTGGAAGATATAAAATTGGACACCTTGGATATGTCGGGGATTGTAGCCGAGGCGTGCAAGCACCTGGAAGACTTGATCCAAGAGCGCCAGGCCCAGATCATCTTGCCTGCCACGTGGCCGGCCGCGCTGGGGCATGAGCTTTGGATCGAGCAAGTCTGGGTCAACTATATCAGTAATGCGGTAAAATATGGAGGCCAGTCGCCGCGAGTGGAACTGGGCGCAACCCCCCTTCTTTCCCCCCCGCTTGCGGGGGGGAGGAAAGGGGGGAGGATCCGCTTTTGGGTGCGCGATAATGGCCCCGGCCTTGCGCCTGATGAACAAGCTCGCCTGTTCACGCCGTTTACACGGCTAGAGCAAGTGCGCGCCAGGGGGCATGGCCTGGGACTGTCAATTGTAAAGCGCATTGTGGAAAAGTTGGGCGAACAGGTGGGCATAGAAAGTGAATTAGGCCAGGGGAGCACTTTTTGGTTTACTTTGCGCATGTCAGATCAATGCGCTCATAACCATACTCGGCAAAAGTGATGACTTGGGAGAAGTGACACATGGCAAAGATCTTGGTTGTGGATGATTCGCTATTCCAGCGAGACAATCTCCGTTACATGTTGGAGATGGACGAACACACTATCGTGGAGGCGGGCAATGGGCGGGAGGCCCTGGACCTTATTGGCGAGCAGCCTCTGGATTGCATTTTGCTCGATATCATGATGCCCGGCGTTGACGGCTGGCAAGTGCTGGCAACTTTGCGCCAGTGGCAGGTGCAGACCCCCGTTGTGATGCTAACGGCAGATATTCAAGCCAGCACTCGCCAGCGGTGTTTAGATTCAGGCGCAGTAGCAGTGATTCAAAAGCCGGTGGATATGAGCGTGCTGCGCAACTTGGTCAATCAAGTAACTGGCTCGAATAAGGGAGCGCAAGATGAAGGCAACAGATCAGCACATTGATGCTTTGCGCGAGTTGATCAACATTGGCGTTGGCCGGGCGGCTGGGTCGTTGAATCAGATGCTTCGCGCTCACGTGGATTTGCATGTTCCTTTTGTCAGGGTCTTTGCGCCGGGCGAATCAAAAAATTGTATAGTGCAAGAATTTGGCCTGGGCAAGCTGGCGGCGGTGCAATTGATGTTCAAAGGACCGTTTGTTGGGAACGCTGCTTTGGTCTTTCCGCCCGATAGCGCCGCCAAGCTGGTGGATATTGTCACCGGCGAAGAACCCGGCAGCCATGATCTCGACGCAATCAGGATTGGCACTTTGACCGAAGTGGGGAATATTGTGCTGAACGGCGTTATGGGGTCCATCGGCAATATTCTCAAACAGCACATTGATTACTCGCTCCCGGTTTATGTCGAAGATACGATAGAGAATCTCATGACATTAAAGAAAGCCGACCCCGCCGTTACCGTCGTCCTGGCGCAGGCCCATTTTACCATCGAGCAATTTCACATTGAGGGCGATATCATTTTGCTCTTTGAGGTGGGGTCGTTCGATGCGCTGATTAGCGCCATAGAGGCAGTCCAGCCATGTCCACCCAAACACTTGTGAACGAGACCGAGCGAATGCAACTGAGCTTGGACGCTCTAGATTATGTCCCTGTTGGAGTGTTTGTTATCAGGGCAGATCTAGTTGTTCTTTTCTGGAACAGCCGCCTGGAAGAGTGGACCGGCATAGCGCGCGAGACCATTGTCGGCGACAAAATCGTCAAGCATTTTCCGCACCTTCAAGACACAAAATACATGGCGCGTCTTGAAATGATTTTCCAAGGCGGCCCTCCTGCTATTTTTTCTTCCCAGTTCCACACCTACATTATTCCTTCTCACTTGCCAGATGGCCAAGCGCGCATTCAACATAGCACGGTCATGGCGATGCCTGCGATAGAGGGCGAGGGTTTCTATGCTCTTTTTTCGCTGCAAGATGTTACCGATATGGCCCGGCGAGTTCAAGATTATCGAGCCATGCGTGACCACGCCCTTTCGGAGGCGAACGAGCGCAAACGGGCCGAGGAGGCCCTGCGGCAGCGCAACCAGGGCCTGGCGCTCCTCAACCAGCTAGGGCGCGAGCTGACTGCCACGCTCGATATCAAGCAGCTCTCCGAACGGCTGCTGCGGGCGGTTACCGAAATCATTGATGCGCAAGATGCCTCGGTCTGGATGTGGGAGTCTGATCAAAAGCAGCGTCTGGTCTGTCAGACCATTCTCTACGCTCAAACAGACCCCGCTGTCAAACTGTCGCTACTGCCGGGTCAGGGAGTGGCTGGCTGGGTGGCGCAAACAGGCCAAAGCGTCATTGTGCCGTATGCGCCCCGCGACCCGCGCTTTTTCTCTGGCATAGACGAACAGCTTGGTTTTAGCACTGTTTCATTGTTGGCTGTCCCATTGCTGGGGCGCGGCCAGGTGAGGGGGGTGCTGGAAGTGGCCAACAAACTGCGGGGAATTTTTGATGAAAACGACCTGGTCCTGGCTGAAACGTTAGCCGCCTCGGCTGCCATTGCATTTGAGAATGCAAGCCTGGTAGAAACCCTGCGCCAGCAAACGGCCGAGCTTCAGGCGCGTAATGAGGAACTGGATGCCTTTGCCCACACTGTGGCCCACGATTTCAAAACGCCGTTGGGCTACATGGTGAGCTATGCCGAGGTATTGGAAGATAGCCCTGAGCTTTTGCCAGAGACCGAATCGCAGCGTTATCTCAGGACTATAGCGCAGAGTGGGCGCAAGGCGGGCAATATCATTGACGAGTTGCTTTTATTGACGGCCGTGCGCCAAGTGGAGGATGTAAAAGCATCTACACTGGATATGGCCGGCATTGTGGCCGAGGCTTGCGCCCGCTTGCAAGATTTGATCCGTGAAAGCCAGGCTGAATTGGTTTTGCCGCAGGCTTGGCCGGTGGCTGTGGGACAGGAAACCTGGGTCGAGGAGGTCTGGCTCAACTATATTAGCAACGCTGTCAAGTATGGCGGGCAGCCGCCGCGCATCGAATTGGGCGCAACCCCCCTCCCTGACCCTCCCCCGCTTGCAGGGGAGGACGGGGTGGGGGCGGTGCGCTTTTGGGTGCGCGATAACGGCCCCGGCCTCACTCCTCAAGAGCAGGCGCACTTGTTTGCCCCCTTTACCCGGCTGGATAAAATGCACGTCAAGGGGCATGGTCTGGGCCTGTCTATCGTGCGGCGCATTGTGGAAAGGCTGGGTGGAGAGGTGGGTGTAGAGAGCCAAGTCGGGCAGGGAAGCGCCTTTTGGTTCACCTTGCCTGACCCAAATCCATAATCTGGGAGGAAATAATGGACGCCAAATTAAGTGAAATTGGTTTTGCCTTGACCGACGAGCAGCGCATGCTGCAAAAAATGGCGCGCGATTTTGCGCGAGAACAGGTTGCGCCGGTGGCCGAACACTATGACCAGACCGGCGAGTTTCCCACGGCGGTGATTCAAAAGGCGCGCGCAGCGGGGCTGCTCAACCCCAATATCCCGCTTGACTATGGCGGGGGAGGCGCCTCGCTCATTGAAGAATGCCTCATCGCTGAAGAATTGGCGTGGGGCTGCACCGGCATTAGCATTGCCATTCTCATCAACAACCTGGCGGGTATTCCGCTTATCCTGGCTGGTTCGGAGGAACAAAAGAAAAAATGGCTGGGCCGGCTGATCGGGGGCCAACTGGCAGCCTATGCTCTTACCGAGCCGGCGGCTGGGTCAGATGTGCTGGGCATCCAATGCACGGCCACGCGAGGCGGTGATGACTATGTGCTTAGGGGCAGCAAAACATTCATTTCTAATGCCTCGCATTCGGATTTCTTTATTGTTTTTGCCTATACCGACAAGGCGCAAAAGCATCGCGGCATCAGCGCTTTTATCGTCGAGCGCGAGCGGCCTGGCTTTTCGGTGGGCAAAAAGTTTGAAAAAATGGGGCAGCGCGCCTCCGATACCGCCGAGATTGTGCTGGACGAGGTGGCCATTCCTCAAGACCAACGGCTGGGCAACGAAGGCCAGGGCTTTATCATTGCCATGCAAGTCTTTGACCGCAGCCGGCCTACCGTGGCGGCTTCGGCGGTGGGGTTGGCGCAGCGCGCGTTGGATGAAAGCCTGAAATACGCCAAGGAACGAACAAGCTTTGGCGTGCCCATTGCGCAACACCAAGTCATTGGGCACATGTTGGCAGACATGGCCATGAATATTGAGGCGGCGCGTTTGCTCACCTGGCGCGCAGCGTGGCAGGTGGACCAGGGCCGGCCCAATACCAAGTTGGCCGCGTTTGCCAAGGCCTTTGCAGCCGACGCTGCAATGAAGATTGCCACAGATGCCGTGCAGATATTTGGCGGCTATGGCTACATGAAGGAATATCCGGTGGAAAAACTGATGCGCGATTGCAAGGTGTTCCAGATTTACGAGGGCACCAGCCAGATCCAGCGCAACATTATCGTCCGCGAGCTGCTGCGAGAATAAAGGGAACTAGAGCCTGGCAATTGGCGTCTAAAAGGAAATTATGTCGCCAGAGAACCCGCTGCTGCTCACTGTTCTCTGGTCGAGGAGAAGAAGATATGAAAACCAGCTTTCGCATCTTGGCGATTGTATTTGTATTGTTTGTTGTGCTCAGCTTGGGCGCGTGTGATTTGTTCAAGCCCAAGCCTGGCCCTGTGCCAACGCCTGTCACGCCTGGCGCGCTGACACCTACCCCCACGCGCGAACCCACCCCGCTGCCAACGCGCCCCAGGCTTGGCTATACCCCTGTAGCGCCCGAATCCGTTTCGCCGGTGATTATCCAACGCTCGCCCGAACTGGGGCAAGAACTTGATCCAGCGGGCGGCATCCAGCTTGTGTTTGACCGCGCTATGAACCAATCGTCTGTTGAATCGGCTTTTGCCATCCAGCCGGCGGTGGCGGGCAAATTCCAGTGGTCCGATTCGCGCACGTTGCTCTTCAAGCCCGATAAACCCCTGGCGCGCGGCGCGCTGTATGATGTGGCGTTGAACCAGGCCGCCCAGGCCGCCGATGGCGCGCCCTTGCGCGATGCTTACCAGTTTCGCTTTGCGGCGGCGGGCTACCTGGAGGTGGGCCAGGTCATGCCCGCGCCCGATTCAGCCGATGTGGAAGCCAGCCCGCGCATCACCGTCATTTTCAACCGCCCGGTTGTTCCGCTCACCTCGCTCGATGAACAGGCCAAGCTGCCGCTGCCGCTGGCGCTGGACCCGCCCGCCTCTGGCAAGGGCGAGTGGTTGAACACCTCCATCTATGTCTTTCAGCCCGATAAACCCCTGGCCGGCGGCACCACCTACACGGCACGAGTCAGCGGCCTAAAAGACACCGATGGCAACCCGCTGGCCGAGGATTACGTGTGGCGCTTTACGACCCAACCTCCGCAGGTGGTGTGGGTTTCGCCCAATGAAAACGCGCAACTGGTGCCCATTGAAACCGCCGTCCGCGTGCAATTCAACCAGGCCATTGACGCCGTCTCAGCAGTCCAGGCTTTTAGTCTGCGCGCTGGGGGCGAAACCGTGCAGGGCAAGTTTGAAATGAATGGCGAAACACTGATCTTTACCCCAACAGCGCGCCTGCCTTTCGATACCAAAATTGCAGTGCAGATAGCGGCCGGCGTTAAATCGGCTGCTGGCGGCGAAGGGATGCGCAGCGATTATACGTGGAGCTTTGGCACTGTCCCGCTGCCGCGCATCGTCAAGACCGAGCCGGCTGATGGCGACCGCAACGCCAGTCCCTATACCAGCTTTACGATCTATTTCAACACGCCCATTGACCCCAAGACCGTCATGCCCAACATCCAAATGACGCCGCCGCTTTCACCCACCCAGGTATACACCTACTATTGGGACACCGGCTTTTCCTTCTCGTTTGGCGCGCAGCCTTCTACCGATTATGTGGTCAAGATTGGCCCCAACATCGCCGACCCGTATGGCAACCTCACCGGCCAATCGCTTACGGTGCGCTTTCACACTAGCGATTTGGACCCCTCGCTGCAACTGCGCGTGCCCGATTTTGTCGGCACCTACAATGCCTATGCGCCCACTCGCTTGTATGTCTCGCATGTCAACGTCAATCGGGTGAATTTCAAGCTGTATCGCCTGGAGGCTCAAGAGCTGATGCAGCAGTGGTACAACTGGTACGAATACACCCCGCCTGCTTCGGCGCTGGTTCGCCAATGGTCGTTGCCGCTGGAAGCGCAGCTCAACAAGCCGGGCTATGCGCCGATAGAGATTGTGGAAGGCGGCGGCTCGTTAGAGCCGGGTATTTACTTGCTAGATGCCGATTCGCCCAGCATTTCCGATGATCGGCGTTGGGGCTTGCGCCATTTCATGGTTGTATCCAAGCTCAACCTGGCGCTCAAGTCGTTCGTTGGCGGCGCGCTCGTCTGGGCCACCGACCTGCAGAGCGGCCAGCCGGTATCGGATGTCAAGCTCCAGTTTTACAATTCGGAATGGAAAGAGATGGGTCGAGCCACAACCGACGAGGATGGCGTGGCGCAGATTCCACTTGACCCCCAGCAAACCAGGGATCGTCCCCTCATGCTGGCGCTGGCCTCTGAACAGTTTGGCGCTGTCTTTGCCGATTGGAGCCGGGGCGTCAGCCCGTGGGAATTTGGCCTGGAGATGGAATATCTGGCCGAATATCGCGCGCACATTTACACCGACCGGCCCATTTACCGGCCCGGGCAAACGGTTTACTTTAGGGGCATTCTGCGCGGTGAGGATGATGTCAAGTATAGCCTGCCCAGGGGAGCGCAGGTTCATGTGACCATTCAAAGTTCCAGCGGTGAGCAATTGCTGGACAAAGATATCCCGCTGAATGATTATGGCGCGTTCAACGGCGAAATCAAGCTGGCCGATGGCGCGGCCCTGGGGTACTATAACATCCAGGTGAATCTAGGCTCGCAGCATTACTTTAACGCCGGTTTCCAGGTGGCGGCCTATCGCGCGCCCGAGTTTGAGGTGATTGTCACGCCTGCTCAGGCCGAGCTTGTGCGTGGCACAGATACGCAAGCTAGCGTACAGGTCAAGTATTATTCTGGCGGCCCGGTGGTGGGCGCGCCGGTCACGTGGAATGTGTTGGCAGAAGATTATGCCTTTACGCCCAAGTGGGGCGGCAACTATAGCTTCCGCGATACCGATGACCCCTGGCGCTGCTGGGATTGCTGGTGGCGGCGCTATACGCCGCCGCAGCAGGTGGTGCTTTCGGGCAGCGGCGTCACAGATGAAAACGGTGAGTTGAAATTCGAGATTTCAGAGTCCAATTTTCAGATCCCGGTGACAGGCAGTCAGCGGTTGATCGTCGAGGCTACAGCCGTTGGCGCTGACAACCAGTATATTTCTGGTCGGGAGGAAGTCATTGCGCATCGCGGTGATTACTATATCGGCCTGGCCGCCGACAAGTATCTGGGCAAAGAAGGCGAGCCGTTTGCCGTCAATTTGGTGGCGGTGGATTGGCGCGGCGATAACCCGCGCGTGCCGGACAAGGCCATCACCGCTCGCATCTATCGCCGCGAGTGGAAGAATACCTTTATCGAGCAGGGCGGCGGCGGATATTGGAAGAGCGAAACGGTGGACACGCTCGTAGAGACCCAATCTGTCACGACGAACGAGAAGGGCGAAGCTGTTGTCTCTTTCACCCCGCCAGAGGGGGGCAGCTATCGCGTGCTTGCCACCGATAGCGCCAATGACAAACTGCGCACTTCAATCTTTGTGTGGGTGACCGGCAAAGAGCACGTTTCGTGGTGGCGAGAGAACAATGACCGCATCAATCTGATCGCCAACAAGGTGACCTACCTTCCCGGCGAAACGGCTGAAATTCTTATCCCTTCGCCGTATCAGGGAGCGCATGTGGCGCTGGTCACAGTAGAGCGCGGCGGCATCTTGAAGCACCAAGTCATCCAGATGACGAGCAACAGCCAGGTGTACCGCTTGCCGCTCACCACCGATTACGCCCCCACTGTTTACGTTTCGGTCATGTTGATTCAAGGCTCGGCGTCTTGCTCAGCTTCTGAGCCTGCGCAGGCGTGCGTAGCTGATTATAAAGTGGGCATGGTGCCGCTAGAGGTCGAGCCTATCGCGCAAGAGCTTACCATCACGCTCTCGCCCGATGTGGCGCAGGGCGAGCCGGGCAAGAATGTGATCTATACGCTGCAAGCCACCAACGCCGCCGGCCAGCCGGTGCAGGCCGAGTTCTCGCTCGACCTGGTAGACAAGGCCGTGCTGGCGCTGATGCCCCGGCAAGCAGATGCTATTGTCGAAGCGTTCTATGGCCGGCGCGGGTTGGGCGTGCAAACCTCCAGCGGACTGGCGCTTTCGGTTGACCGCTGGCTACAGGAACTGGAGCAAGACCTGGATGGGCAGCAACACGCCAAGATGGCCAATGGCCTGGGGGGTGGCCCAGCGCCGGCCGCTGCGCCATCGGCAACCTCAGCGCCGGGCATGGTGGCGGGCGAGGCCGACGAGCGGGCCTATTCCCCCAAAGGCGATTCAGCCGCGCCGCCGGCCGGCGTGGAGATACGGCAGGAATTTTCCGATACGGCTTACTGGAACGCCAGCGTCGTCACCGATAAAGATGGCAAGGCCAGCGTCACCCTCAAGCTGCCGGATAACCTGACTACCTGGGTGATGCGGGGTGTGGGTGTAGGCAGCCATCCCGATGGCAGCCTACTGTTGGTGGGCGAAGGCACGGCGGAGCTGGTCTCGACCAAGCCGCTGCTCATTCGCCCGGTGGCGCCGCGCTTTTTTGTGGTGGGTGACCGCGCCGAGTTGGCCGCCGTCGTCAATAACAATACCGATGCAACACTGCAGGCCACGGTGGCGCTCAGCACTACCGGCGTCACACTGTCTGGGCCGGCCGAGCAGCAGGTGACCATCCCGGCGCGCGGCGAGGTCAAGCTGACGTGGGAAGCCACCGTGCAAGACGTAACCCAGGCCGAGCTCGTCTTTTGGGCCGTGGCTGGCGAATACAACGATGCCAGCAAACCGCGCCTGACCACCGGCCCAGATGGCTCGCTGCTGGTCTTTCGCTACAGCGCGCCCGACATTGTGGGCACAGCCGGCGACCTGCCCCAGGCCGGCGGGCGCACCGAGGTGGTGGCGCTGCCGCCCAAGTACGATGATCGCCAGGGCGAGTTGACGGTTCAGCTCGACCCATCGCTGGCGGCGGCCATGCAAGACGGACTAAAGTACCTGGAGCATTATGAATACGAGTGCGCCGAGCAGACTGTCAGCCGCTTTTTGCCCAACATCCTCACCTATCGTGCGCTCAAAGACCTGGGCATCACCGATTCAGAGCTAGAGGCCAAGCTGCCCAAGCTGGTGCAGCAGGGGCTAGACAAGCTCTATAACCAGCAGCGCGGCGATGGCGGCTGGGGCTGGTGGCACGATAGCCAGGAAAGCAATGTGCACCTTACATCTTATGTGGTCTTTGCGCTGACCAAGGCCAAGCAGGCCGATTTTGAGGTGCGCAGCGATGTGCTGCAGCGCGGCCAGCAGTTCCTTATCAGCAAGCTGGTTAGCTCACGCCAGTTGACGGGTTTTGCCAATGCCAACCAGCAGGCGTTTGTGCTGTATGTGCTGGCCGAAGACAAGCAGTTCCAAAAAGCTAGAGTGGATGATCTGTTTGAAAATCGCAACAAGCTGAGCCACTATGGCCGAGCCTACCTGGCGTTGGCGATGGGCGTGGCAGATCCAAGCGACAAGCGGATCAGCACTATTCTATCGGACCTGAACAGCGCCGCAATTCTTTCGGCCACCGGCGCGCACTGGGAAGAATCGAACTATGATTGGTGGGCGATGAATACCGATACACGCTCTACGGCCATCATCCTGGATGCGCTGGCGCGGCTGGATAAAGATAACCAGTTGGCGCCCAACGTGGTGCGCTGGCTGATGGTAGCGCGCAAGGGCGGCTACTGGGAAACTACCCAAGAGACCGCCTGGGCCCTCATCGCGCTGACTGATTGGATGCAAGCCACTGGCGAGTTGCAAGGCAATTACGATTATGCCGTGTTCTTGAATGATCAAGATATTGCGAGTGGAAGAGTAGACAGCGCCAAGCTGGAAAGCGTCAAGTTGAACATCGCAGTGGCCGACCTGCTCAACGCTTCGCGAAGCAACCGGCTGACCATCGCCCGTGGAGATCCACAGGACGGCGGTAGCCGTGGCCAGGGCCGCCTGTACTATACGGCTCACCTGCGCGTGTTCTTGCCGGTTGAAGACATCAAGCCAGTCTCGCGCGGCATCACCGTCAACCGGCGCTATACGCTGGCTTCTTGCACCGATGGGATCAAGTGCCCTGAAGTGCGCGAAGCCCGCCTGGGTGACGTGATCCGGGTTGACCTGACCATCATCGCGCCGAATGATTTGTATTATGTGGTGCTTGAAGACCCGCTGCCTGCCGGCGGCGAAGCGATTGACACCGGCCTGGCCACCACCAGCTTGCTAGAGCAAGGCCCGCAATTGACGCGAGAGGGCCGGGGGGGCAAACGTTCATACTATTGGTGGTGGTGGCATTGGTATAGCCGCGCTGAAACTCGTGATGAAAAGGTCGTGTTGTTTGCCGACTATCTAACCAAAGGCACCTACGAGTTTTCGTACACTTTTAGGACCACTTTGCCCGGCGATTACAAGGTGATTCCTGCGGTGGCGCGCGAGTTTTACTTTCCCGAAGTGTTTGGGCGAAGTGATGGAAGATTGCTTAGTATTGGCAAATAAAGGAGATTGAGTAAAATGCCTAAAAATCGTTTGTTTGAAATAGCAGTTTTGTTTATTGTGGCCGGCGTTGTGTTTTCGGCCTGCGGAGGCGCTGCCACGCCGCTCGCACCTGCCGGCCAGCCGACGGCGCAGCCGGTTTCACCGCTGGCAGTGCCAGACCCGCTGCGCAGCCCGGTGCTGCTGCCTGAGTCGGCTGATGCCACCAAGGCCGCCAAAGAGCTTTTGGCCGAGCAGCTCAAGCTTGACACAGATAAAATCACTATCCTGGGCGTCAAAGCGGTCATCTGGTCAAACGGCTGCCTGGATGCCGGGCTGGCCGGCGAGAACTGCACCCAGGCGCTGGTACCGGGTTATCAGGGGGTGTTGCAAACGCCAAGCGCCCTGTACGAGTTTCGCTCTGACAAATCGGGCCAGAACCTTCGCATCATCCCCGACGCGGTGCAGGTTGCCAAGCAGGCGCTGGCCAAAGAGTTCAAGCTCGCTTCCGATTCAATCAATGTCGTCAACTATGAGGCCGTCATGTGGCGCGACGGCTGCCTGGAGGTGCGGATGGGCAATCAACCGTGCACCGACGTGGTTGTGCCCGGTTACCGCATCATCTTGGAATCGGCCGGCAAGAAATATGAATACCGCACCGATGAAAGCGGGAATACCATCAAGCTGGCTAACTCTCTGTCAACACCCGATTGAATTAGACCTTATCGGAAATAGCAGGACGGGCATCCCCATGCCCGTCCGCCAACGTACACCCTGGACTGCCCGTCCAGGGCAGGCTTGCACCGGTGCTGCGCTTGGCGCAAGTGCAGGTGTGGGGATACGTTGGCTGCGTTATTTCCGATAAACTCTATTGTATTGAGTCGAGCGCATACGCTTGGCGAGGCAGGTCGCGGCCTGCCTCGCTGCTTTTAAGCGTCGCCAACGCGCCTAGGCATAGTGTCAAAACGTAACTGCTTGGCAAATTGCTTGGTCAGCCTACGGCCTCCTCGCAACGACCAGCAAGTTTTTGACTTTACGCATATCGCCACCCGACAAGAGTTCTCGCAATGACGCAAGTAGATGCGTCAAAACGGCCAAGTATTAATAGCAATTTGACATTTTCGGAAAGATAAAGTATATTTTTTGTCATAAACGGAAAAAGTAGGTGGGCATGGCCTATAAAATAGATTCTACTGATCAGGCTATTGTGAATCTACTCATGCAAGACGGACGGCTATCCGGTTCAGAAATCGCCCGCGGGCTGGGCGATATGACCGAACGAGCCGTCCGTTATCGTTTGGACCGGCTGGTGAAAGAAGGTGTCATCCGCATCAGCGCCATTGTCAACCCCAAGGCGATCGGCTTGCCCATTACGGCCGATGTGTGGGTTGAGGTGGAGCCAGGGTGTGTTACGCAGGTGGCTCGCCGAATGGCCGAGTTTGATTGTGTGACCTATGTGGCGTGTTCGACCGGGCAACAAGACCTGAGCATTCAAATCGTGGCCAGCGACAACGAATCGTTGTACAACTTTGTCACCGAGGTCATTGCCAAGGTCAAAGGCGTCAGAAAGACGACGACCATTTTGCTGCCGGTGATTATGAAAGATGTTTACCAGTGGTCAATTCCTGCCTCGGTCTGCGCCAGCGCAAAAAGAAACAAGGGCGAATAATCTCGAGTAAAAGGGAATCATTCAGATGCCGCAATCATTGCAAAAGGCCCTGGCCTATTCAAAGCGATGGATAGACATTATTCAACAGCCGTCGCTATCGCAAGAAGAGGGCAAACAGATTATTGACGAATCCAAATTTAATTTTGCCGAATACTTTAACAAGGGCTGGTTGGATTATCGCAAGTCTGTGACCGAGGCGGGCGATTGGGCCGCCACCGAATGGACCGGCGCTGGCGCGGTCTTTCGAGACGTGCTTGGCCGCGAGTACATTGACTGCCTGGGCGGTTATGGCATGATGGACCTGGGCTGGGCGCACCCCGAAGTGATTGGCGCGGTGCGCGCTCAATTGAATCGCACGCCAATGCCAAGCCAGGAATTGGTGGACCCACTGCGCGGTGTGCTGGCGCGCCTGATGGCGCAGATCACGCCCGGCGACATCAAGTACAGTTTTTTTGCCGCCAGCGGCACCGAGGCCGTGGAGGGCGCAATCAAGCTGGCCAAGATGTTTACGCGCAAGAGTGGTTTTATTGCCGCGCTCAAAGCTTTTCACGGCAAGACGATGGGCAGCCTCAGCATGCTGGGCAAGGCAGATTTTCGCCAACCGGTGGGCGTGTTGTACGGCGGGCCGGTCTATCATGTGCCATTTGGCGACGCCGATGCGGTGGAGCGCCAACTGGACGCGTGCAGACAAGTGGGTGTTGACATTGCGGCGGTGTTGATGGAACCGATCCAGGGCGAGGCGGGCGCTATTGTGCCGCCGGATGATTTTTGGCCGCGCTTGCGCGAGTTGACCAAGCATTACGGCGTGTTGCTCATTGCTGATGAAGTGCAGACCGGCATGGGGCGCACGGGCAAGCTATGGGGGGTAGAACACTGGAACGTCGCGCCAGATATTCTGGCTGCGGCCAAGTCGTTGGGCGGCGGGGTGATGCCGGTGAGTGCGTTCTGCTCCACAGAGGAAATTTGGCAGGTGATGATGGAGCCTAACCCCTTTATTCACACCACCACCACCGGCGGCGGGGCCTTGGCGTGCAGCGCGGCAATCGCTGCCATCAATATCACATTGCGCGAAAAGCTGTGGGAGCAGGCGGCGGCCAGGGGCGAGTATGTTATGGCCAAGCTCAAAGAATTGGCCGCTCAATACCACGCGGTCTTTGACCCATCGTTCAATGGCGATGGCATCACCGGGCGCGGCCTGCTGATTGGTATGCATTTCAGAAATCCAGAGGTGGGTTACAAAGTGGCCGCTGGCTTGTTCAAGCGGGGAGTGCTGGTGGCCGGCACGCTAACCAGCGCGCATACCGTCCGCATCGAGCCGCCGCTGGTCATCACCTACGAGCAGATCGACGAGGTGTTGAATCGCTTGGCAGATACGCTGGCAAAGGTCGCGGCATGACGCTGTGGTCTCTTATTATTTGACCGCAGAGGAAATTGAAATATACTTGAAAGAGCCCTTCTGCGTTTCGCTGGAGGTCTCAGATTGGGCCTGCGGCCAAGACCTCCTATGTGTATATTAAGAAATCAGAAAGAAGGTGATGACACAGCCTGAGCATGGCGTTCCAACAAGAATTATCTTTTGTATTCGCCCAAATTGACCACAAGCACGCGCACAGTCGCACATAAACACAGCATAACATTACATAAGCATAATCAACAAGGAGAATGACAATGGAAGCTTACGAGTACTCGGGGTTAATCATCGCCGGGATCATTGTCGTCTTGATCATTCGCATGATCATCGGCTATTGGGCCTCCAAAAAGGTGGAAACCAATGTAGATTATGTGCTGGCCGGGCGGCGGCTGCCGATATGGATGGCAGCGCCTTCGATTATGGCGACGTGGTTCGCCGCTGAAACATTGATGGGGTCCAGCTCTGAAGCTTACCAGTATGGCTTGCAGGGTGTGGTGTTCGATCCCTTTGGCGCGACCATGTGCCTGGTCATCGCCGGCGTCTTTATCGTCCGGCTGGCGCGCCGCGCGCAATACCTCACCATCATGGACTTTTTCCAGCAGCGCTACGGCACAGGCATGTCGGTGGTGGGCACAGTGACGCAAATTATCACCTACTTTGGCTGGACGGCGGCGCAGATCGTGGCCGGTGGCAGCATTTTGGCGGCGCTCTTGGGCTGGCCACTGTCAACCGGCATGATTCTGGTGGCCGTGGTGGTGACAGCTTATACGCTGTTGGGCGGCCTGTGGGCCGATACCGCGCTCGACTTTATGCAAATGTTCTTGACGGCCGGCGGGCTGCTCTTGATTGCCGGCTTTATCATTAGCAAGTTGGGCGGCCTGGGCGAATTTTTTGGCGCGATGGGGTCGCAAGATTTGCCAGACCAACCCTTTGCCCTGTGGCCGGTGGCGGGTGAGTACGGCTACCTGGGCTATACTGGAATCCACGGCATATTCTACTATATCGCGGCATGGATTGCGCTGGGCCTGGGCGCCATTCCGGCCCAAGACTATTTGCAGCGCACCTGCGCCGCCAAGAACGAGTCTACGGCAGTCAAATCCACCTACCTGGCGGCGGTGTTGTACCTGGGCTTTGGCGTGCTTTCTCCACTGATCGGCATGGCCGCTTATGGCGCGATTGGCCCAGAGCTGGAGGGCACACAGGTGGAATTTGTATTGATTTCGATGGCAACCAAGTTCCTGCCTCCCATTTTGGCAGCGGTCTTTATAGCGGCCCTGGCTTCGGCGTTGATGAGCACTTCGGATAGCTCGATGCTGGCCGGGGCGACAATGTTCACTCAGAACATTGTCAAGGTCTTTAAAAAGGACATGACAGACAAGACCGAGCTAATGCTGACGCGCATCAGCCTGGTAGTGAGCGGTATTATCAGTCTGGTGATTGCCTTGTTTGCCGAGACGATTTACAAGCTGGCCGTGCTCAGCAATACCAGCATCTTGGTGGGCATGGCCGCGCCGTATATCATAGGCATGTACTGGAAAAAGGCCAACCATTGGGGCGCGCTGGCCTCGTTTTTTAGCGGCCTCATTTCGTGGCTTGGGCTGACGCTGTATTATATGAACACCCATGTCCTTCCGGTGGTGTATGAGGGCGAAATGATGGACGATGTCATCTGGGATTCGATTTACATTGCATCTACTCCCGCGTTTATCATCTCTGTCGTGTTCTTTGTCGCCGTTTCGCTGCTCACCCAAAAGAACGACCCGCCCAAGCCGGTGGCTGATATTAACGGCAAGCCGGTGGATATGCGCCGCCCGTTTGGCTTTGGCGATTTGAGAGGCTGAGCTTTTCGCCCGGGTTCTGGCTAGTGATCAAATCTGCAATTTTCTGTGGAGGATAAAATGATAGTCCTGCTAGTTGGTGTAGGCGGCGTAGGTGAAGCGATTGCTGTTATCGCCAAGGACAAGCCTTGGATTCAAAAAATGGTCCTGGCCGATTATAACCTCAAGCGCGTAAAAGAAGTGCGCGCCAAGCTGCGCTCGCCCAAGAAATTTCCGATGGAATGGATTGACGCCGGTGACAAGAAGCAAATTGTGGCGCTGGCGAAAAAGTACGACGTTGACTTGATTATGAACGCCGTTGACCCGGTGTTCAACGAAAAGATATTTGATGCCGCTTACCAGGCTGGCTGCATGTACATGGACATGGCCATGACGCTTTCAACCAAGCACCCAGGCAATCCGTTTGAGCTATGCGGCGTCAAGCTGGGCGATTATCAGTTCGAGCGCGCTGTCAAGTGGGACAAGAAGGGCTTGCTCGCCATTGTTGGGATGGGCGTCGAGCCGGGCATGGCCGATGTGTTTGCCAGGTACGCCGAAAAGAACCTGTTCGATGAGATCGAAGAAATCGGCGTCCGCGATGGCGCCAACCTGGAAGTGCGCGGCTATGAATTTGCGCCCAACTTTTCCATCTGGACGACGATTGAAGAATGTCTCAATCCACCCGTCATCTGGGAAAAAGATAAGGGCTGGTTTACGACTGCGCCTTTCTCTGAGCCAGAGGTGTTTGAATTTCCAGAGGGCATTGGGCCGGTCGAGTGCGTGAACGTGGAGCACGAAGAAGTGCTGCTGGTGCCGCGCTGGGTCAAGTGCAAGCGCGTCACCTTCAAGTACGGCCTGGGTGACCAGTTCATCGGTGTGCTCAAAACGATCAAGATGCTCAACCTGGACAATCCCAATCCGGTCAATGTGAAAGGTGTCAAGGTCGCGCCGCGCGATGTGGTGGCGGCCTGCCTTCCGGACCCGGCTCACCTGGGCGATAGGATGTTTGGCAAGACCTGCGCCGGGACGTGGGTGAAGGGCGTCAAAGGCGGCCAGCCGCGCCAGGTCTATATCTACCAGGTGGCCGATAACGAGTGGTGCATGAAGAATTATGGCGTGCAGGCGGTGGTCTGGCAGACGGCGGTCAACCCCGTCATCGCAATGGAACTGCTCGAAACCGGCGTGTGGAGCGGCAAGGGCGTGTTGGGGCCAGAGGCGTTTGACCCCGATCCGTTTATGGCCAAGATGGCCGAGTACAGTTTCCCGTATGGGATCAAAGAGATGTGAGGGATGACGAACGACCGACGCCCAATGACGAATGTTGGTCGTTAGTCGTTCGTCTCTCAAGGTGTCCTATGAACATCAAGAACGAAAAAAGCAATGCCTTGCAGCAAAGAGCGTTGGGCGTCATGCCACTGGGCGTCAATTCAAACTTTCGCTTTTGGGGCGAGGGCATTACACCGTATGTGGACAAGGCCAAGGGTTGCTACTTGTGGGATGTAGATGGCAACAAGTTTATTGACTATCGCCTGGCATTTGGGCCGATTATCTTGGGCCACGCGTACGATGCGGTAGATGCCAAGGTCCACGCAGAGATTGACAAAGGCGTGCTGTTTGCAATGACCGGCGAGCTGGAAATTGCGCTGGCCGAAAAGATTGTGGCCCTGTGCCCGGCGGTGGAGATGGTGCGGCTGGCTTGCTCTGGCACAGAGGCGACCATGCACGCAGTGCGTGTGGCGCGCGCTTATACCGGCCGCGAAAAAATTATAAAGTTCGAGGGGATGTATCACGGCTTTCAGGATTACACCTTGTTCTCTACCTACGCGCCGGCCGAAACGTATGGCAACCTCAATAATCCCATTGCCATTCCCTCTACTTCTGGCTTGCCCAAGGCGCTTTATGACCTGGTTATCACGCTGCCGTTCAATAACCTGGAAATTTTAGACAAAACCCTTCGCCGGGTAGGGCACGAGGTCGCTGCCATCATCACCGAGCCATGCCAGGGCAACTGTGGCGGCATCGAGCCGCTGCCGGGCTTGCTGGAATTCATCCGTTCCAAGTGCGATGAGTATGGCATCGTGTTCATCCTGGACGAGGTCAAGACCGGCTTTCGCATTGCGCCAGGCGGGGCGCAAGAGTATTATAAAATCAAGCCTGACCTGGCTACCTATGCCAAGGCGTTGGGCAACGGCTACCCGGTGGCGGCGTTTGGAGGCAAGCGCGAAATCATGAACATCATCGGCCGCGGCGTGGCGCAGGGCGGCACGTATACCAACAACAAGCCCGGTGTGGCGGCGGCTTGCGCCACGCTTGACCTGATCCAGAACCAGCCCATCTTGCAAACAATTGACAAGCGTGGCCGCCGGCTGATGGATGGCCTGAGGCAAATCTTTGACGAGGCGGGCATCTTGGCCTGTGTTCAGGGTTATCCGGCAATGTTCTCGTTTGCCGTTGGCGCGGACCGCGTGACTAATCAACGCGAGTGGAGCAAGACCGAAAAAGACTATTACTTGCGGCTGATGGAAGCGGCCTATGAGCGCGGCGTCATGCCCGATTATGACCCGCGCGAGCCGTGGTTCTTGTGCTATTCGCATGGCGAGGCCGAAATTGACGAAACGCTGAATGTCATGCGGGATGTGATAAAGAGCGTTAAACGGTAAACGTCCGACGTTAGGCGTTCGACGTTAAGGAGCACTTGTGTCTGAAACAATGACTTTACAGGAAATGATTCAACTTAACAAAGAGCACACTTTTTTCTCCTGGTCGGTGCAATCGGCGGTCAACCCCATCCCAATGGTTAGGGCAGAGGGTGTGTATTTTTGGGATGCCGATGGAAAACGCTATATTGACTTTTCATCGCAGTTGATGAATTTGAACATTGGGCACCAGCATCCCAAGGTGGTTCGAGCTATTCAGGAACAGGCGGCGCAGCTATGTTATGCTCACCCTGGCGTAGCGACTGAGCCGCGCGGCCGGCTGGGCCAGAAAATAGCCCAGGTCGCGCCGGGCGATTTGAACAAAGTGTTCTTTTGCCTGGGCGGGGCCGAGGCCAACGAAAACGCCATCAAGATGGCTCGCTTTTACACCGGCCGCCACAAGATTATGACGCGCTATCGCTCTTACCACGGCGCAACCCACGGCGCGATTGCGCTGACAGGCGATTATCGCCGCTTGCCGGTAGAGCCGGCCATGCCGGGCGTGGTGCACTTTCTCGACCCATATTGCTATCGCTGCCCATTTGGGTGGACCAAAGAAACCTGTCATCGCGAGTGCATTGCCCATGTTGAAGAAATACTGTATTATGAAGGCCCAGATCGCGTGGCGGCGATCATGATGGAAGGCGTGACCGGCTCGAACGGCTTGCTGGTGCCGCCCGATGATTATTGGCCGCGCGTGCGCGAGATTTGCGCCAAGCATGGCATCTTGCTCATCTCGGACGAGGTGATGAGCGGCTGGGGGCGCACCGGCAAGTGGTTTGCAGTGGACAATTGGGATGTTGTGCCCGATATAATCACGACGGCCAAAGGCTTGACGGCGGGCTATGTGCCGCTGGGCGCAGTGATTGTCTCGGACCCCATCGCCGCGTACTTTGAAGACAAGATGTTGTGGTGCGGCCTTACCTACAGTGGGCATCCACTGGCGTGCGCGGCGGGCGTGGCCACGATAGAAGTGTACGAAGAAGACAAGTTGCTAGAGAATGCGGTTCACGTGGGCCGATATCTTGGCAAGCAGTTGGAAGAACTCGAGGCCCGGCATCAGTCGGTGGGCGATGTGCGCTACATTGGCTTGTTTTCGGCGATAGAGGTCGTCAAGAATCGCGCGAAAAAGACGCCCATTGACCCGCTGCCAGAGGTTGCCAAGTATTTGCGCGATAATGGTCTGTTCACCTTTATCTTTCATAATGTCATCTTTGTCGTCCCGCCGCTGTGCATCACCCAGGCGCAAATTGACGAGGGACTGGCGATTATTGACAAGGCGCTGGAAATCACCGATGGAATGACGAACGATTAATGACAGAACGACGAACGACCACCGACAAACGTTGGTCATTGGTCGTTCGTCATTGGTCATAATTGAGGAGGTTTTTTATGCTACACGGTTTTGCAGGCAAAATTCTTCACGTCAACTTGACGATGGGCCAAATCACCATCGAGCAGCCCCCGGAAGAGTTTTACAAAACTTATTGGGGCGGCAGCGCGATGGGCGCGTATTACTTGCTGAAAAATACGCCAGCCGGGGCCGACCCGCTTGGGCCGGAAAATACACTCACTTTTATGCTTTCGGCGGCGACCGGTGTGGCTGTTAGTGGACAGAGCCGGGCCACCGTCACGGCCAAGAGTCCGCTGACGGATATGGTGGGCGATAGCCAGGCGGGCGGCTTTTGGCCGGCCGAGCTGAAATTTGCGGGCTTTGATGGCATTGTCATCACCGGCAAGAGCCAGAAGCCGGTTTACCTGTGGATTCACGATGGCAGCGGCTCTGGAGAGCCGGTGGCCGAGCTGCGCGACGCTGCCCATCTGTGGGGCAAGATCACCGGCGAGGCGCAAAAGATGATCCAGGAGGAACTGGGCGATGACAAAATCCAGGTGGCCCAAATCGGCCCGGCGGGCGAACAGTTGGCTCGCCTTGCCAACATTGTGAACATGTCCAATCGCGCGCATGGACGCACCGGCATGGGCGCGGTGATGGGCAGCAAAAAGCTCAAGGCCATTGCCGTGCGCGGCCATGCCAAGCCGACGGTTGCCGATAAAGAGGCTGTGACCAAACTGGCGCGCCTGGCGGCGGAGCGTTTGCCCAACTATCCCGACATGAAGGGCTTGCAGGATTTTGGGACCGGCAGCGTGTTGAATTACCAGAACATATCGGGCGGCCTGCCCACCCGCAATTATACTAGCGGCACATTCGAGCACGCCGAAGATATTTCTGGCGAAAAGATGAGCGAGACGATCCTGAAGGAAAACGACACCTGCTATGCTTGCGTGGTGCGCTGCAAGCGCGTGGTGGATACAGAATACAATGGCGAAAAAGTTGACCCGCTTTATGGCGGCGCAGAATACGAAACATTGGCGGCCTTTGGCTCGTACTGCGGCGTTGGCGACATTAGGGCGGTATCGCTGGCGCACCAAATCTGCGCCCAATACGGAATAGATACCATCTCGTGCGGCGCGACGATTGCTTTTGCGATGGAATGTTTTGAAAAGGGCCTGCTGACACTCCATGACACGGGCGGCCTCGATTTGCGCTTTGGCAATGCTGATGCTATGATTGCCATGCTGAAAAAGATGGTGCAGCGCCAAGGCCTTGGCCATTTGCTGTCAAACGGCTCGGCCTATGCCGCGGGACAAATTGGCAAGGGCGCGCAAGACCTGGTGGTGGCGGTCAAGAATCAAGAGCTGCCCGCCCACATGCCGCAGGTCAAGCGCAGCCTGGCGTTGGTGTACGCCGTCAATCCGTTCGGAGCAGATCACCAATCGCACGAGCATGATCCCGGCTACACGCCCGAAGCCTCTCCCATTAGTTTGCGGCGCATGGCCAGCTTGGGCCTGACCAGCCCACAGCCCGACCGCGTGCTCAACCGCGAAAAGGTGCGGCTTGGCCTGTATACCGAATGGAACTATTCGTTCATGGACACGGCTTGTTTGTGCCAGTTTGTCTATGGCCCCTCGTGGCAGTTGCTTGGGCCAGAAGAGATGGTCGAGTTGATGCGCGCCGTGACCGGTTGGGAGATGACCATCGCCGATATGCAGCGCATCGGTGAAAGGCGGCTCAACCTGCTGCGCGCCTTTAACGCGCGCGAAGGCGCCGGGAAAAGCCACGACACATTGCCCAAGCGCCTGTTCGATGAGCCGCTCAAGGGCGGCGCTTCAGATGGTGTGGTTGTCACGCGTCAAGAGCTAGAGGGCGCATTAAAAGATTACTATGAATTATGTGGCTGGGACCAAGCCACCGGCAAGCCGACCAAGACTAAATTGGAAGAATTAGGTATCGGTTGGGCGATCTGAGAGCAATCCTTGTTTTACTGGAGAGATTATGCCATTCATTCAAGTTAACGGCGCGCAATTGTACTATGAAACCTATGGCAAGGAACGGCCAGGGCGCGCACCCATAGTCTTAATTCACGGCTCTTACATCACGGGCCGCGTGGATTGGGGTATAGTCGCGCCGCTGTTGGCGCGCGAATATTACGTCATTGTGCCAGATTGTCGTGGGCACGGCCAGAGCAATAACCCCAATCGCTCGTATTCGTTTTTCGAGCTGGCGGCCGATGTGGCCGGCCTCATTCGCGGCCTGGGCTATGAACGCGCGCATGTCATCGGTCACAGCAACGGCGGCAACGTTGTGTTGGTCACATTGCTAGAGCATCCCGATGTGGTGCAAACGTGCATCCCGCAGGCCGCCAATGCTTATGTCAGCCAGGACTTGGTGGAGCGCATACCCAAAAAGCTCGACCCCGACTATATAGCGCGCGAAAACCCCGCTCGGATGAACGAAATGATCGCGCTGCACGGCCCGCAGTATGGACCGGATTATTGGCGCGAGCTGCTCAAGCTAACGGCGCACGCCATAGTCACCGAGCCAAACTATACCCCCCCAAATCTTGCTCAGGTAAGGCGACCGGTGTTGGTTATTCAGGGCAAAGGTGACGCCACCAATGCCCCGGCCAACCATGCGCAATTTATTGCCCAACATATCTCGGACGCCGAGTTGTGGCTTCCGGCCGGCATTGGACACAATGTTCATACTGAAATACCGTGCCAGTGGGTAGAGCGCGTATTGAGCTTTTTGGCGCGACGCGGTGATGATGCCAACGATGCTTTGTACCGCCTCCGCTATTCGCGCTATGCCGATAATCGAGAGACAATTTTTGACGTGCGCGCAACTCCCCTCTCCTTTGGGAGAGGGGTAGGGGGTGAGGGTTTATGTCTCACTGGCCGGGTCTTGACGGCCGACCAGCGCCAGGCCGCTTACGCGGTCTTGCCTGCTAAACCGGCCCAAGATGAGGTGCGGGTGCTGTTAACGGATGATACGCCGTGGGCGCTGGTGAATCGCAGTATTAGCGATGTGCGCTGTGAACCAGATGGTCTGGCGGAGCAGATCAACCAGGCGCTGCTGGGCGAAGCAGCGCGCATTCTTGAGGAACAAGGTGATTGGGCGCTGGTTCGGCAAGAGCGTGATGGCTATATAGGTTGGACGCGGGCCTCTGCTTTGCACCGTTGCAGCCAGCAAGAGACCAATGCCTATCGGGCCGCTTGCGATGTGTTGGCAGTGGCTGAATTGGCGCAAGCCCACTCTTCCCCTACCAGGGTGGGGAGTGGGGTTGGCAAGCTCCCCTTTGGCATTGCTTTGCCTGTGGTTGATCGCCAAGGCAGCTTGGCCGCCGTTCGCTTGCCAGATGGCCGGGTATGGTGGGTAGAGCAGGCAGACCTGCTGCCAGTCGCTCAGCGCCCCAAGCCGGATGAAGCAGGCATTGCTTTCACACTGAACCTGATTCGCCGTTTTATTGGTGTGCCCTATTTGTGGGGTGGGCGCAGCCCGTTTGGCTACGATTGCTCAGGTTTGGCCCAGACGTTTTGGGGTCTGATGGGCGTGGCCATCCCCCGCGATGCCGATCAGCAATTTCTTGCCGGGCAGCCAGTAAAAGGCACTCTGCAGCCTGGTGACCTGCTGTTCTTTGGCGATCAGGGCGACGACGGTTCAGGCAGGGTGCGTTATAGCCGCATCAACCATGTGGCGATCTCGCTGGGCGGCGATGAGATTATTCATGCCAATGGCGGGACATGGAGCATTGCGTACAACAGCCTCAATCCAGCCAGTCCCATCTATCGAGCTGACTTGCGCAAACACTTGGCCGGCGTGCGGCGATTTGTGTGATGACGAGTGACCACCGACGACCGACCACCCTTTGTCGTTGGTCGGTTGGTAAAAGGACACTGCCCGTGAAACTCACTTGGGAACCGATCACCCTCAATCTAAAAACTATTTTTCGCATTGCGCATGGCGCCAGCGATCAGCGTCACAATGTGGTGGCACACGTTGGCGAAGGAATCGGCGAAGCGGCCGCGGTGGCCTATCACGGCGAGACACAGCAAGGCATTATGGATTATCTTGCCTCGGTGGATACACGCGCCTGGGGTGATGATCCTTTTCAGCTTGAAGATATACTCAATGGCCTGCCGCCTGGCTCGCAGGCAGGGCGCGCGGCGCTTGATATTGCTCTGCATGATTTGTGGGGCAAGCAACTTGGGCAGCCGTTGTACCGTTTGTTTGGCTTCAATCCGCTCAGGCTACCTCCAACCTCGTTCACGATTGCAATAGACGAGCCTCAAGTGATGGCCCAACGCGCCCAGGAATCAGGCTTGCCCGTCATCAAGATCAAGCTGGGCAGCCCGGATGACGAAGCGATTGTGCGCGCCATTCGCAGCGCCACCGACGCCAAGCTGCGCGTGGACGCCAATGCAGGCTGGACGCGCGAGCAGGCCGCGGCGCTCATCCCGCGCCTGGCCCAATACGAGCTAGAATTTGTAGAGCAGCCTTTGCCCAAGGGCGATATTGATGGCTTGCGCTGGCTGCGTTCGCAAAAACTGGGCGTGCCGATCTTGGCCGACGAGAGCATCAAGACAGCAAGAGACGTGGCCGAGCATGCCGGCGCGATAGACGGCGTGGTCATCAAGCTGATGAAGAGCGGTGGCCTGCGCGAGGCGCTGCGCTGTATCGCTGTGGCGCGCGCGCTGGACATGCAGGTGATGATCGGTTGCATGATCGAGACCTCTATCGGCGTGACAGCGGCGGCGCACATTGCCCCCTTGTGCGATTACGCTGACCTGGATGGCCCGTTGCTGATTGCTAATGACCCTTACGTCGGAATGCGCTACGAGGGCGCAAATTTGATCTTGCCAGAGGGGCCAGGCTTGGGTGTGAGCATAAAACGTGAAACGTAAAGTGTCACTTGTTTGCGTAGCGCGTAATATCCGATAATACATTAGAGTTTATCGGAAATAACGTAGCCAACGTATCCCCACACCCTGTCTGCGCCAGGCAGGCTGCACTCCCGAAGGGGCCAAGCGCAGCGCAGGTGCAAGCCTGCCCTGCCTGCTATTTCCGATAAGATCTATTTGCTACAGGAGGCACCCGTGTCAGACACTGTCCTACAACACCTTTCTCCCGTGTGGAGCCGCGTGTCAAACATTGTGATAGACCATGGCCAAGGGACGTATCTTTACGATACAGCAGGCCGCCGTTACATTGATTTTACCTGTGGCATCGGGGTGACCAACACTGGCCATTGCCATCCCAAGGTGGTAGCCGCCATCCAGGCGCAGGCTGCCAAGCTGATTCACGGCCAGATCAATATCATCTATCACCAGCCTCTATTCGATCTGATCAACGAGTTATTGCCGCTTGTCCCGCCAGGGCTAGACAGTTTTTTCTTTAGCAACAGCGGAGCAGAAGCAGTAGAGGGCGCGGTCAAGCTGTGCAAGCACGCCACTGGCCGCCCCAATGTCATTGTGTTTAATGGCAGCTTTCATGGCCGCACTCACTTGACCATGGCCATGACTACCAGCAAAACGGTCTATCGCGTTCGCTACCAGCCGCTGGTGCCGGGCATTTTTGTTGCGCCGTACCCATACGCTTACTATTATGGCATGACCGAAGAGCAGGTAAGCGATTTTTGCCTGCGCGAGCTCAGGCGGCTGCTCAAGAGCCAGACTGCCCCGGAAGAGACTGCCTGTATCGTCATCGAGCCGGTGCTGGGTGAAGGCGGCTATGTGGTGCCGCCCAGG
>JBGSMF010000366.1:0-13949 GCA_041740315.1 Thermoflexales bacterium | reverse complement strand
GGGGACAATAGATCATTCTGCGAGACAGCACTATTTCAACTCTGACCATTGCGGCCTGAAATGGCAACACCCGCTTTGCGAACTGGTAGACATTCATCACCCTTCCTCGTGCCGGCTGGCAGGCCAGTAGTAGCCATCCATCCGGTCATACAGTGCCGCGACAAGGCTCACATCGTTGGCAACGTAGTGCCGCAGCATTTCTCGGTCCATCTTTGTCACCTGTGAACCGTCGAGGTCTGGTAGAGGATTGGGAATGCCGTACAGTTTGACCACAGTCTTGAGGCTTGTCAGTTCCAACGTAACTGTAGAATAGAATAGCAACTTGTAAGGCTGTAGAGCGTTTGAAACGCCATCCGAGGTTGCTTGGAAAGCATCTGTAGCTATACTTATTCCACCGTAACTGTGGAATACGGAATTTCTTTCCAATGTAACTGTAGAAAGGAGATATTTCCCATGGCCTTCAAGCGCAAGCCACCCCCGGGTAATGTACGTCGAGTCATTAGCCTGGGGAACAATTTTCGCGGGGTGACCACTAACAAACGAGGTCACCTCGTTCAATTTGAGTCAGAGCAGGAACGCAAATTAGTGCTGCTTCTGGAGCGGGACTGCTCGGTGGTAGATTATGCGAGTCAACCCGAGTCACTATGTTTTCACGATGCCAGTGGTCGGCAGCGGACATACACCCCTGACTTTAAGGTGTGGCGAACAGGGGGACAGATCGAGTTGCATGAAGTGACTATTGAGTCCCGACGCAAAGATCGGGAATCATTACGACAACGCGAGTCGGCGGCTCAGGTGATTTGCCAGCAACGCGGTTGGCAATACGTTGTGCACACCGACGAAACATTACCTTCTGGATACGAATACGCCAATCTCGACTTTCTGTCTGCTTTTCGAGCCGATGCGTACAAGAATGCTGAGACAGAGGCTTGGTGGTTGAAACAGTTAGCCCACTGCCAGCCGGTCCACCCTAGCGTAATATTGGATCAGGTCGAGATCGGTCCGGCGACCGGTTTCCTTCTCAATAGTCTTTATCACTTGCTTTGGCATGACACTGTGCAGATGGACTGGGGTCGACCTTTCATCTGGCGCGGGGTCTTTCACTCGACAGCACGCATCTGGTTGCCAACATTACAGCTAGCAAATATCCAACCTCGGAATCCAGCTGCTAGTTTGGAACAAATGCAGGAGAAACTTCCATGAAGACTGATCCACTTATGCCTGCTGATCTGTTTCAAGTCGGGTATTGGTTTCTGCGTCAGAATTGTTTATTCGAAATTTCCGCCTGGGATGCAAACAATCCTCTCGAACTGGAAGCACGTGCGATGGATGATGGGGCCACGCATCGTTTTACCTTAGCCGAGTTATTTGCCGCGACGCCACTCACCCGTTTTGCGGCGACGAGGGCGGAATTAGAAACCGCCTCCGACGCCAACAAAATGAAATTACCTATGGCTGTTGACGCTGCTTCCTTGCCGGTCCATTTGCTGGAGCACGCCGATCACATTATCCAAACTGTTGAGGCCGTGCAGACCCATATTGAGCGAATCCGCCGAGATTGCCAACGGGATGCCCAACCGCTTGCGCTGACTGAAATCACTCGGCAAGCTTGCCAGAGCTTGGCCCAGCCCATTTCTCTCAGCGGGTACTACAAATACAGGCGAATCTATCAAGCTCATAGTGGAGATCGGGCGCTCATGGCGGTAGCGTTACATCGGAACACTCACGGCAAAACACGGCTTGATTCCAACGCGCAGCATTTTATTGACACGGTTATTCGTCGCTTCTATCGCAGCAACCCTCCTATGCGTGCTCAGACAGTATATCTCATTGCGCAGCAGTTGTGGCATCACAATCATCACTGGTGGTTGAACTACCAGCAGACAACTGGGGCTGAGATTGATGAATTGGTTGAGCACCTGCTCGACCCACGCCAGGAGATTGACACGCTACTGTCGGATCCAAAATCGGCGCAACGCTTGGTTCAGATCAAACTGCCGTCCCAATCCTGGTTCTATGGTTATGTGGGATGGTTCAGCACTCAACCGGGCGATGGCGCCAAAGTATACATCGCTCGCCACAGTCAGGCTGATTGGGAGGCCAATTTTTTGATCTTTGATCGGTTCGCCCAAATGGCCATCTTGCCACACCAGTATGTTTTTGCAGATCATTATCGTCTGGATATTCTTCACGTTGATGACGAGTTTCGTGAACTGTCGAGTCGGCTGTGGCTCACTTTGCTCATTGATGCTTATTCGCGAGCCATTCCTGGTTTGTACTTGGCTTATGAGGATCCCAATATCGAGAGTATCCAAGGGGCCTTGCGCCATGCCATTTGGCCCAAGACTGACTTGACCGCGTTCAATATCAATCTCGATTGGGCGTGCTACGGCATCCCCCAACGTCTTTTCTTGGATAACGCATGGGCGCATCTGAGCTACTCTTTGGAAGATTTGGCCCGCGCTTTGTCCGGCGGCGGTCGTTATACTCAGATGGAGATTGTTTTTCGTCCGCCTTACCAAGCACGCTATGGCGGATTGGTAGAACGGATTTTTGGCAACCTATCTGGTCAGTTGCGAGAACAATTGCCGGGCGCTGTTCTACAACCCGACCAGCGTCATTGGCATAATGCTAGTCAAGGGGCTTGTTTGTTGTACCAGGATATTATTCGTCTGGTGCATCAGTTGGTGGTTGATTACATGCACACTCCCCACCGCGAGTTGGATGGTTTGACTCCTCATGAGAAATGGCTGGCTGGCTTGCAACTGATGACGCCTGTACCGCCACCGCTCACACCGCAGCTGGAACGTTGTTTCTGGCGACTGCACCCTGAAACACGAGTTGCAACACAAGCTGGGTTAGCCTTGTTTGGTTTGCACTATTGGGATCCCAAGTTGGCCGGGATACGCAGCCCAGACCGTCAAGGTCGCCGCCGCCAGTTTCACCTGCGCTACGAACCGATGGATGTCAGTCGAGTGGCTGTTTTTGAGAATGGCATCTGGCTGGGCGATGGTTATGCGAGTGAATTACGTTTACCCGACGGCACTTATGAGCCAGTCAGCTTGTGGGAGTTGGGGTTAGCCAAGGACCTGGCACGCCAGCACGATCAACCGCGATTACGCCGCCCGCACTCTTGGCTGGTCCATCTGATGGAAACCAGAGAATTGATTGCCCAGCGCCAGGAAGAGCAAAAACTCATCCGGCGCAAGGTCCAACAGTTAAAAAATCGCCAACCAGGTCGCCCGTCCCTCTCCAGTGAAGCCCAGAGCAAAGCGTTGGTGGTAGTCCAACTAGAGGAAACGTCTCTGGCAACGCCCCTAGCCACAGGACTGGATCACGATCCTCGCACACACTTGTTCGAAACGCTGAAGGATGTACTTTGATGAATACCTTGAATACTTTGAAAGCTCAGCTCTTGGATATGAATGTGGATGTGCCCCAGCGATTGACCGAATTGCGCGCCCGGATAACTGAATGGCAGATCGAAGACCGCTACCTTGCTCAACGTGTTGAGAGCCTGAATCCTAACCGCCGCGCCGATGTATTGCTGGGCAGCCAGATTGCCAGTGTCCGGCGTCACCTCGCCTGTCGGATCATCCATCAACCTATTTATTTGGAGCCTGATACTGTGCGGAATGAAGGTTTTACCGTTTTACGCCAGCATTTGGCTGTTCAGTATGCGCGCTTGGGCCTGGCAGATCGTCAATTATGGCTCGCGAATCTTACTTTTCTCTTGACCCCAACGCTACAAGCGCTTATCGAAAAATTGGACACGATCCGGCATTACCGCAGCTTGGGACAGGCACGCTGCCTTCTATTGGGTGGGGTTTCGGGTGTTGGCAAGAGCAGTGTCTTGAGTTGGTATGCTACGAACCATTTGCCCCAAGTGCAGCCGACACGGAACCATGTGCCTGTTATCAAGATTGACGCTCCAGTCAGCAACCGTTCCCCTAAACCTTTGTTCCAACGCTTGCTATTGGCGTGTGGCGCAACGATTATGCGTGGCGATGAGGAACATTACTTGGCGTTACTTGAACTCTTCTTTCAACAGTGCGGAGTAGAGTTACTTATCATTGACGAGATCGAGCATGTCACCTATCCCCCTCTGCGGCGTCGCCTGTTGGAGCTTTCCAATCTAACCGGGGTACCTATTGTGTGTGCCTCGTGCAACCCCATTGCGTGGACTGTAGGCGACACCGAGATCCAGGGACGATGGAACGATTACTTTGAGTTGACCCAGTTCACCGGCCCGCGGCTAGATGCCTTCTTGAGTTTGTTGGAATTGCTATTACCCTTTGAGCAAGATTCACATCTGGGCATACGTGCCAGCAGTGGAACCCACGGCCAGGCCGCAGTGGCTGGCCCCGCTCATTACATTGAACAGTGGACCGACGGCATCCTGCGTGAGATCATGGTTTTGGTGGTAGATGCGGCCTTCAAGGCTCTGGAGACCCATCAAGCCTGTCTAACGATAGATACCCTAAACCAAGCCTGGCGTGACATCAAACGAGCCAAAGTGGTGAGCTTCCTTGACCACCTCCGTGCTCAGAGTGGAGGCAGCCATGGCTGAAATATGGTTTTTCGATGTATTACCTTATCACCCCCCGCCATATCCGGGTGAGTGTCTGAGCGGCTATCTGTTGCGCTTGGCGCAGGTCAACCAAACCTCAAGCTTCTGGAATCTGATCGGTGATCTTCTCCCGATGTTGCAACAATCTCGACGTCTTTCCTTGCTTCAGTGGGAGTATCCGGTAGATGATTGGGGCGACATTCCGCTCCGCACCCAATTGCCAGTGGTCGAGTTGAAAAAACTAACGGTCGCTTCCCTGCTGGAAAAATTCCGTCCCTTGCCAAGCGTGAAATATCCCAAATATCTGAGCCCGGATCGCTTTCTCAGAAAGATGGTAACCCCCGGGTTACAAGTTTGTCCGTTATGTCTACAGGCTCAACCCTACCTGCGGCTCATGTGGCGAATGTCGCCAATCCAGGTTTGCCTTGATCATCATTGCTTGCTCCAGGCGCAGTGTAGCCATTGCCGCGCGCCGCTGACTGTGGTAGGGCCAACTCACCGCCACTTGCAATGTGCTACCTGCAACGCAGATTTGCGAACATTGCCGGTCATAGCTGCTCCCGCAGAGATTCTCGCCACTCAACATCGTCGGCAGGCCGAACTGCAATTCTTGCTGAACCCAGGTGCGATACTTGTCCAAGACCCAACCGGTGACCCACGCGCCGCAATTGGTCGCAAGTTTCGCTATCTGCGGTTTCAAATAGGCCAAACAGGAACAGAGCTATCTCAAAAAACAGGACTACATTGCAGTGTAATCTACTTGATTGAAAAAGGGAGTAAAGCTGTACCTGTGCACCGCTACGTAACTTACTTGGAATCGCTTTCTATATCTTGGTCAGATTTTGCGCTTCTGGAGGTCCCCGCCAATTTCGAGCAAGACCGCCAACAGCTGCCCCTCCTGCACTTGCGGCTTTGTCCAACCGTGGATTGTCCTAATCACCTACCACCGCCCAATACACATGTGCATCTGATCGTAGATTACCCAGACCAACAAAAAGCATTCTTTCGTTGCACAACCTGTGGGCGAAGATTTACTCGCACCTACGATGGCAAGTTGTTGACAACCAAGTCACGCCAACCACGAATTCGTCCTGAGAAGTTGCCATCTATGCTCAAGCCGGATGACCAAGTCGCCCGTCTGACAGAGTTGGGATTGCAAGGTATGAGCACGAGCCAAACCGCACGCGAACTGGGATGGACATATATCACTGTGCGCAACTATTGGACTTTTTTGGGCCTGGCCGATCAAGTTCATCAGGCTCAATTACAGCGACGAGATCGAGAAATGCAAGATCGGCGTGCGGCCCTCCGTGAGCGCGTGAAAACTATCGTGCAATCCTTTCTCAGCCAGGATGAAGAAATCACCTTGCGTCGGGTGGGGCGGGCATTGGGATATGATCCTAATTACCTGAGCGATCAGCCTGACTTGAGAGAATGGGTACAAGAGGTAGCGCAAATGCACAAGGCACAAGTTAGGCAACGTCAGTGTAGCGCATTGTCGGAAACCCTTTCTCACCTCATCAAAGAGGCTCAACAGAGCAACACGCCTATGACGATCCAGGGCATTGTGAAACAAACGGGGTTGTCGTATGCTCAACTCTGTGATCAGTACCCAGAACTCTATCCTATGGTGCGCCAAGCCGTCCAAGAGCATCAGGCCAGGATAAAAAATCTCCGCTTAGAAATGCGATGTGTAGAGATTAATGAAGCGGCGGCCCGTCTTGTATCTCGAGGTGTCCGTCTGACTTACAAGGCGCTCTTGGAAGAAGCCGGGCTACATTTATGCAAATCCCGACTCGATCCAGTTATTCAAGAGCTGCTCCGCCAGTGGGTTGGCAATTTTGCTCCCGGCGACTGAGGTATTGTATACATTTAACCATGCAAAGATAAAACTGGTAGGGCAGGAAAACATTACTTGGTTGAGGAAATGTCTCTACTGTCTGTGCGATGCCGGCAAGATTGCAGCTCGACGCGAGCTCATCCTGACATACACTCGGCGAGAGGCTGGGATTAGGCAGCAAAAATACTGGCAAGCGGCTGATCAACCGCTTGCCAGGTCCAGTAGTATACGAACTATGTATACACAATTGGTGTGTGTAAAGTAATCCAGATAATGCAAACGAGTTAGTAAAACCTACACCTATTTATTGAATCCTGCGGTAGACAACCCACCGGAGAGAAAAGCAATAATTCGCTGCGCGTCCTCGATTAGGAGTCGGGCAGCTTCAGGAGTGATGTGCTTGTCCGTTTGCGCCTCAACCTGATGGACAAAGGCTTGTAGATTGTTGGTAGCTGCATGCGGTAAGCCAGTCTCCAGATTACGTTGCGCCGCCTCCAACTTGGCATCCAAACTTTGCACAACGCCTCCCGCCCCTGGGCCATAGATGCCACCTTCGGCATACAAACGATGCTTGAGGTCCATCAAGCCGGAGATCGTTGCGGTGACGGTGAAGGCAACTGACCGATTGGCGATATGTCCAGCCATATCCTGTGCCACTAGAGCGAACTCGTGTATGCCGTAGCCCAACGCCAATGTATCTATTGCTTGCCCATTGGTTACAGGCTGCATGTCAAGCGTAGCGGTGATACCAGCTAACCCAGAATAGGCATCAGCGGCTTGGTAATCCAAGGCAAAAGTGATGCCATGAGCGTAGGTGATGGGTTGTGGGGCAGTGATGGTCAGCATGGGTAAGCTCTTGTCAACCTTGACGACAAAAGATAAGATGTCTTCATCTGCAACATCAGCCGTCCTTATACGCTGAGGCAATGCACCAAGTGGCTCGCCTGTTATGACCGCTGCCGGGCGAATTTGCACCAGATTCTCACCCTCAGAGGTGACCGTGAAGGGCATCGTGAAGGGCTGCCAGTTACTCAAGTTCAGGCGATACTCAATCGGCGGCAAGCTCATGGTCGGTGGAACACTGAATGAGACTTCCACATCGGACACATACCAACCGTTGTCACCATCGGGTTGTGGGGCATCCAGGACAATAGTAACAAAAGGCGCTGGTGGTGGATGATTCTTCATGATAATAGGAAGATAGACCCTTCCTACCACCGGCACGACATTCACGATAAACGTATCATCGCTGGTTTTTATGCTATCGCTGACCTGAATAGTTACATCAGTCGATCCCAGCCAGCCAGCCCAAGGCGCAATATCCACATTACCCCAGGCATCAATACTGACCCCACAACGCGGGTCTGGAGTGTAGATAATTTGCCAGGTCAACTCCGAATCAGCACTCTCCTCGTCTGAGGAATACCGCCACAGGTCAATTGCATTATCCCGGGTGAAGTCTTGGAGTACCACAAGGTCAGGTAGGTCGGCGATGGTCGGTGCTGTATCATAGTCAATCGTGTTTTGGTAGAAGACCTGCACGGCACGGTGTTTGTTATTGCCGCTGGCCTTCCAACTGTTCCAAAAGTCAATTGAACTGTATTCGGCTGGCGCAGTATGCACAATATCCCAAATGGGGGCAAAACCAAAAGAAGCATGATCCCACCCATCGTCGTCAACATCGAATAGATCGTACAGTGCACCTGCCACACGCCCTTCAACTGCATCACCAACCGTTGGGTCAAGTGGAACAGGCCATGTAGGAATCTCAAGATTCTCAGACCCTCCACCGCAAGGGCCAATGTCCCAGTCATAGCATTGGTCGCCGTTTACCGCTAATGCAAGGAAAACACCCCACCCTTCTGCCCAGGCGCACAGATGCGTTTTGTTGTCAAACATGTGATGTGGCTGAAGGGCACATAGGTAGAAATCGTCCCATGTGGTTGGGGACCAGTACCACAAGCCTATCGCAGTGTACATATATTGATGACCAAGTTCGTGAGCGACTATATCAGGAGACCACCTATCGCTGTATTGGATGAACATGCCATTGAGGGGAGCAAAGGGCCAGAAAAAAGATGAGCAGATGTTTACACCTATTTGATAACATTCTTGGTCCTTCTCCCATCGCGCAACGGATGGTCCGGGATCGGCACCACCAGCGTTAACTTGCATATAGTCCCAGGCGTGACGTAAATCCTGAAATATCCACATTGCCCCCTCCCAATCACTATTGTCGGGAATCTCAGCTACTCCGAAATCAATGGTTCCGTCAGCCACGTTATTATAGGTGTTGGGTGTGCGCCATTTGTAAGCCCAATCGCCAAAGTTAGTCACCCGCCGATGTGACGACGGGCTATCTGCTACACCTAGCTCAAAAATGGCGTACAGGTCAAGCGTGAACTCATCAGGGTCATCTCGATTGAGGATGGGGCCGATGGACCATTGCCCATTAGCATCCGTTGTCGTTGAACCCAACAGATCATCGCTTCCGTCAGGGTCAGCGTCGTAGAGATGAACACGAGTAAAGCGGGCCGGTACACGATTATTGTTGCGGTCGTAATAGTACAAGTAACCACTAGCCGTCACATCGCCGACAAACCTTTTCCAAAGGGTAATGTTGTCTACCCACGGCCCATCATAAGTGATACTCAAGTCACTGAAGAATCGCCAGACCACCCACACAGAATCGTCGCCAACATAGTGATTGAAGGAAACGTCTTTCCACTCCCACTGCTTGGCAACCCCGCTCCAACGGGCAAGTTCTTCGAAATCAGCGACGCCGTCATGCGAAACCTCAAAAGCAATGTAATCGTAGTCTTCTTCAATCTCTCGCCAAAGCCAAAAAGAGGCATCGGCGGTGAGGGCGTCGCTCAAATCAAAAGGGCCGTAGACCATGCGGGTGCTCATGTAATTGAAGTAATCATCGTCGCCAACAACGGGGTCTCGACCATCCGTTCCGCCTCTCGCTGGCCAAGCAGCCCAAGAACCTTGATAGGCTCGATAGTTATCATCATACCAGTATCGCTCATAGCCGTCAGGACTGTAATCTTTCACACACCATCCCACCGCGGGACACTGAGGAGGGTTAAAGATACCCTCAAAAGTTTGGGTAACGATCTCTTGCAAATTGCCCAAGACAATTGCCGGCGCGTTGACGCTTTCTTGGCTGGACACCAACCCCAGTGGAGGAGATTGGCTTGATGCTGGTTGCAAATATCCTAGATTTAAGCTGACATTCAACAGCATTCCCGCTTCGCCTGGCGCCTCGTCTCGCACACGCACCATCCATGTTCCATTGACTGGCTGCCCATCGAACACGGTGATGTTGTAAGTGCGCGGTAACAATTGCCCTTCGACAAAGTCTTCCGGCGTGGGCATCTTGCGATCCCACACCCTATACGCAGTAGTGCCATCGGGGCCGATTACCTCAATCACCAAGTCCTGAGGCCGGGGATGAGTGATGAGGAACTTGGCACTTGCGCCAACAACGGTAGCTGTAGTCAGAGCGGTGGTGACAGGTACAGGATAAGTCAACCACGTCCCATCATCTGGAATGGCGACAGCAGGGTTTTCAGTGACAGTAAGGCTAGTCAGTCGTGGCGTCGGGGTTGGCTGAGGGACAGAGGTTGGAATCGCAGGGGTTTGCCATACCGGTGCAGGTGTGCCAGGTGTTAGTTCGGATGGCGGATTTATGGTCCCGCCAGCACGGGTGATACGAACGGATTGATACCCTTTCAACACATACCCCCCTAGACGACGGTCATGCGTCATAGCTTGAATTTCAAAATCTCCTTCTTCGGTGAACCTAATATGGCTGCTTACGACTATGGGTTGGTGAGACCGGGCATGCACATCCCACTTACTGTCTCCTTCCACTATGATGCTAGAGTCATGTGTGAGCAGGTAAATCTCGAACTCGGGTATCTCCTCTGATACCTGTACCGTAATTGTTACGGTAACTGGCTCGTTGAAGTGCACCGGCTCCGCCAGTTGTATCTCTATTGTGTTGTTGCCTTGCGAGGTTCCACCAGGAGCAGTTACTCCACAGGCCGGCACCAGCAAGGTGGTGACGACCAGTAAAGTAACCAATCTGAATGTTGTGTCTTTCATATTTCCCTCCCTTCTATAGTATGGCTTAAACCACCATTGTGCTTTTGCTAAGCAATTTTGACTACTTTTAATTGTATTCAGTGGCACTCACCTTGTCAATTATTTCCGGGTTCGACGAGCCCCGTGCGATCCGGCGGTAAAGCAGCATAGCTATGGGGCACATGCGGTTTCAGTTATTGTTGTTTGAGTTGGAACTGGTAAACACCTGCCGGTCAGGCAGCGGGCCCACTTGATGGACATGATCCGTGTCAGCAGCACACATCAGGTTTATCTCAACGCAACCCCAATCTCTACTACAGCTTGGCAGGCTGTTAACGCCCAACATGTTTGATAGCGATTTGGGTCTTCCGGCTGAATTGTGTGGTGAGATTTATCGCCGCCGCCTCGAACAAGGCTCTCCAATGGGAGCGGCCTTTTCTTTTGCATGATGGGGAAAGTCTGGTATGCTGAGGTCTCATTCTTGAGAAAGGAAGGCCCCGGCCCACTCAAAATATGTTTTCCACAGTTACGCTGGAATGGCGTTCTATTCCATAGTTACATTGGAACTGACAAAGGCTTTTTGTGGTGTTGCTCCAGTTGTATAGGGTCATCATTAAATCGCGTGTGGGCTCTGTTCTGTAGCGAGCCATTTGGGGAATGATCGTTGGCCTGACGCCCAATGCCATCGAGCGGCGCAGGATGTATGGCAGGTCAAAGTTGATAATGTTGTAGCCGCCCATGTAACCATTCGCGTCGCCAATTTGCCGCCAGAGCAAAGCCAACAGGTCGGCCTCGGTCGCGCCATCATCTCCAACCAGTACGGCAGTAGAGCGATCCTCACCCGCCGGGCAAGGGTGCAGTTTGTACGCCACTGCAATAATCTGCCCCAGATCAGGGTCCAGCGCCGCCCTGGAGAGTTGCTCGGCGCGCCTCTCTGCAATGTACGCCGCAATCTTGTCCGCGTCCTTGTAATTCGCCGGCGCGCTCGGCTCTGGCAAAAATGCTTCAGCCTCGGCCCGCGCCGCCGTTTCGATATCGAAAATCAGGAATGGCCCCATGCTTATCTCCTCTCCCATTCAGCCATGCGGCGCAGGATTTCTAACTCGGTGCAGCGCAGCGAAAGCGCAACCGCCGAAACATAGTCTGGCGGCCAGGCCACGCGTCCCTCGCCATCCACGCAGATTTCTAGCGGGCCGCAAGTGTACGTGCAATGCGGGCCGTGCCGAGCCGACAAGGTCCAGCCGTTTTGCAAGATAAAGTCAACCAACGCGGACACGCCGACGCACTCGTTGACGACCTCGGCCAAATCCCAGCCCGGTGAGCACATCTCGCGCTCCATCTTGTTCAGCAGGACTTCGAGCAGCCGCGCATACGCCGGCGCAGCTTTGCCCTTGATGGCGATGCGCACACTCCCTTTTTTGTTCGTGACGCAATCCCCGCTGGTTGATCTTTTCCAGGTTTTCCTTTTCACCGCACCCCTCCTTGCGCGAAAAGCGCAGCAGGCGCAAAACTGCTCTGAGCAGAAAATATCCTCTGGCGGATTGCCGGAACCAGCTCAATCAGAATCTTGAGCCACGCCATGATTGCCTCGTGGTCATATTCAGGGCGAGAGGGCAACGGCGGCAGCTCGCCATAAAATAACCTACCCAGCAGTCCAATGGCGATCTCGTCGGGCAACATGCCGACCTTGTCAGGAGTGGAAGCGTGCAAGCCTGCATTCAGATACGCCGGGACCACTTGGGCGAGATAGAAATTCTTTTCCTGGTCTTGTTCGGGAAGGCATTGCTCATTCAGCCAATCTTGGACGGTTTGGGTCGGATTCGGCGCATAGCCGGGCGGCACTGGCTCGCCTGGCACAGCTTGTGTGAATCCGGGGCAACGGCTCATAATGCGATATTCCCATTCGGGTTTGGTAATATCAAGCCGTGCGCGCCCAACCGGAAAAACGCGACAGGCGGCCGGGCGAGCTTCCCGTATCGCGCACCAGGCCATTCTGACCCATTGATCGCCCACGAAAACCGGCGCGAGAAACGGGCAGGCTGTCCCTTCTTCCAACTTGTTAGGGTCAAGAGGAACAAAGTTAATCTCCAGCAATGGCAATCCGGTCGAGCCGCCTAAAAACAACTTGCCCCATTTGATGTTGCCCAGGCGCAAAGGCGCCGCTATGTCTGTCCGCCTTTTTAGTAACCATTCCACGCGAAGGGCCTCCGGCGGCGAGACCAGCACCTCGGTGTCCACGCAGCACAACTGCCCGCAACCGCGGCAGGCAAAACCCAGGCGAGCATCCCGTTGGGTCAACTTGCCTTTATCATATTGTTGCTTCATCACATTGGTGTTTGACATAGATTGTCTAACCTCCACATTTTCCACTTACCTTGCCAGAATATTAAACTTGCACTATCATTACTTGAAACGATTCGCCAAGCTTTGAACTGGAGGATTCGATGATTATCCCCAATGACCTGTTGAGCAATGTCCAGAGAGGCAACTGTGTTTTGTTTCTTGGCGCAGACTTGCCATTGGGCTACGAGGGCGCGCCGCTTTCACGCCCCGAACTGGCTCAAGCCTTGGCCGAAAAGTATGGCTTGCCGCCTGGCAAATCCTGGCCTGAAACGGCGCAAGCATACCTGTCCAAATTCCACAACGACCGCGCCGGGCTGATTGGCTTTCTGAAGGACAATGCGGCCGGGCAACAGGTCAAAGCCGGCCCGTTCCACCAGACTTTGGCCCGCGCCGGCTTTCAAGCGATTGTGACCATGTGGCATGACGAGTTATTGGAAAAGACGCTGGGCGAGGCCGGTTACCGCATCAAGCGCAGGGTGCGCAACCGATCTCAGTTTTACACGCAAACAGGTGAGCGTGAAATCATTGTGGTCAAGCTGTGCGGCTGCTTTAGTGATGACGAGTCGCTGGTATTGGACCTGGGTGAACACGAAGAGTTGACGTGTCAACTGGGCGACCAATTGGAAGATGTGATTGCCTTTTTCCAGATGCGCCCGCCGCTCTTTATCGGCTTTGATATGGTTGATCCTTTGCCGCGGCTCCTTTACACCAGAGCGTTTATGAAAACGCTAGAGAAGGATCGCCAGGCTTTCGTGGTGTGGCCACACTCTCTTGAAACGGCCCAGGCCTTTTGGGTGGGCAAGAACGTTCACGTCATCTCGGCGGACACTGTGCCTTTTCTGGAAGCATTGGCCAGTCAATTGCCCACTGTCAAAACGGAGGTCGAGGCGGCCATCCGCGTCAACCGCGCGCCCTATAAATTCCTGGACTATTACCAGCCCCAAGACGCCAATATCTTTTGCGGGCGCGATGCCGAGAAACAGATCGTGACCCGGCTGGCGCTATCGCACCGGCTATTCACACTGTTCGGGCCATCCGGCGCGGGCAAGACCTCGCTGCTGCTGGCCGGCGTGCTGCCCGGCGGTGAGGTTACCGATCGCCCCA
>JBGSMF010000365.1:0-5204 GCA_041740315.1 Thermoflexales bacterium | reverse complement strand
GAGAACAATGCCGAGATTTTTAGCCACGAATTGCACGAATTCCACTAATTTGCTCTGTCTTTTTCGTGCTAATTCGTGAAACCTGCGCCTGCGCGCAGTGCAGGTGTTCGTGGCAGAATGAAAAAGTGTACGGTAGTGAATCTGTCAGTGATCCACTTGCCAACACAACCCAGATAAGGAGATTGCCATGCCCTCTATCATAGATGGCCCCAGCTCGCGTTTCTTCTGGCCCCTGCCCTTTGAGGGGGGAATACCTCTTTCAGAATTGGCCGGCATTTCAAAAGAAATGTCTGCTGCCCTGCCCCATGCGCCGGGCGGTGAGTGCGTTTCGTGGGGCATCCCATTCACGATAGAGCATGTTGTGCTCATCCAACGAGACGTTGTCACTGTGGCCTTTAGCCCCTTTACTGCCCGCTGGCTCATCTTTTTGCACACGTCCGACTTGCGCCCGGTCGCTCCCGGCCCCAACGGCTTTTGGTCGCCGATGCGCGGAGAGGGGCAACTGGCCGAACATGCCGCCGACTATGTGCTGCTCTACCAAGATGGCACAGAGGAGCGCGTGGCGATCCGCCGCCGGCATCAAATCGGCGCATTCCAGCGCCGCTGGGGTGAAAACTGTTTTGAGGCAGTAGCGCACCACAAGCCCCGCCCGGTGCGGGCCTCGCACGAGCAATTACGCCCCGGCTGGGGATGGACCCAGACCCGCGCAGATGCGGCCGACGACGCGGCGTGGATCAACTGGTTGTGGGCGTGGGAAAACCCGCACCCAGCTAAAGCCATCGCCGGCGCGCGTTTTGAGCCGGGCGCAGGCAGCGTGATTGTATCGGCGATTTCGGCGGGGACTGTGTCGTCATTTCCCTTGCGCTGGCAGACGCGCCGCAAGGCTGTGCTGACCTTGGCCGAGGGCGAAAGCTTTCAGCCCGACCTGGATGAACACGGGGGGCTGGCGCAAATCCAGCTTGATCTGGGTCAGGTGATTTCGGCAACGCCGCGCCTCGTGTATCCCAACGACGCCTGGGGCGACACGCACAACAATCAACTGCCCGTCAGGTCAGAGCGCGATGTGCTCATAGAGTACACCGCGCATCTTCAAGCCGACTTGCACCTGGCAGATGGCCGCTTGGTTCCGGTGGCAGAGATCGCCAGCGCAAATGCGAGCGAACGCGCCCAATTGGCGGGTTCCACGCAAAAGTGCTCGCCAGTTGCTCCAGCGATGCAGCGGGTCACGCTGCGAGTGGTCGAACGCAAGGATGGCGCGCTTTGCCCGGTGCCGGTCAAGCTGCATATCCACGGCGAATGGGGCGAATACTTGCCGCCCGTTGACCGGCATCGTATTCCCAACCCGGCCTGGTTTGAAGATTACAGCGTAGACTTTGTCCACGGCGGCACGTGGTGGGGAAGCGCCGATACGCCCCACTATTGCGCCTACATTTCGGGCGAGACGACGCTCAACCTGCCGCAGGGCAAGGTGTATGTCGAGATCGCCAGGGGATTCGAGATTCGCCCCGTGCGCAAGGTGTTGGAAATTGAACCCGATACGCAAGAGATCATCCTCGAAATCGAGCATGTGCTGCCCTGGCGCGAACGAGGCTGGGTCACCGCCGATACCCACGTCCACTTTCTCTCGCCCATGTCGGCGCTTCTGGAAGGCGCTGCCGAGGGTGTGAACATTGTCAATCTGCTGGCCAGCCAGTGGGGCGAGTTGATGACCAACGTGGGCGATTTTGACGGCGCAACCACCTGGGGCTCTCGCGAGGCCGGAGGCGATGGCGAGTACCTGGTGCGTGTGGGAACGGAGAACCGCCAGCATGTCCTGGGGCATATTTCGCTGCTGGGCTATAGCGGCAGGATCATTGCGCCGATGACAACGGGCGGCCCAGATGAATCGGCGTTGGGCGATCCAATCGAAATCTTGCTGACCGAGTGGGCCAGGCAGTGCAAGCAGCAGGGCGGCGTGGTCGTCTTGCCGCACTTTCCCCAACCCCGCGCCGAGCATGCGGCCGGCATCGTCAGCGGCAGCGTAGACGCGGTCGAGATGACGGCGTGGGGCAACCTGTACGACGGCATCAGCCCGTACTCGTTGTCCGATTGGTATCGCTACCTGAATTGCGGCTATCTGGTGGCGGCGGCGGGCGGCACAGACAAAATGTCAGCCAACACCGCCGTGGGGAGCGTGCGGACCTACGCCCGCATCGCGCCGGGCAAGCCGTTCACTTACACAGCGTGGCTGGAAGCCATGCGCCGGGCCGAGACATTTGTGACGTATGGGCCGCTCTTGGAATTTATGGTAGAGGGTCGCCCGATGGGCAGCCGCATTGAAATGTCCGCCAGCGGCGGCACGGTGGATATAGTCTGGCAAGTCGCCAGCGTCACGGTGCCAATGTCACGCGTCGAGCTGGTCGTCAACGGCGAAATCCGCCAAAGCCTGGCCGTGCCGCCCGACCGGGCCAGCGGGCATTGGTCGGTCAAGGTGCAAAAGAGCTCCTGGCTGGCTCTGCTGGTGCGAGGCCATTACGCCGACAAGCCCGAAATCATTGCCGCGCACTCATCGCCCGTCATGATCACGCTGGCCGGATCACCCATGCTGGCTGCCGCCGATGCGCTGACCATCCTCGATCAGATTGAGGGGGCGCTGGCTTACCTGGATACCGTCGGCACGCGCGCCGAGGATGCGGCTTACAAGCGGATGCGCCTGGTATTGACCTCGGCGCACCGCTCGCTGCATAACCGGATGCACGAGCAAGGCTATTATCACGATCACACACCCGCAACCCAGCACGCCGCACATCATTGATACTGGGAAACGTGATTTTTCTGTACTATCCCTTGACCGATCCTGCTAACAACCCGCGCATGAAATAGCGCCCCAACAAGATATAGACGAGCAAGGTGGGCAGGGCCGCCATCAGCGCCCCGGCCATTTGCACGTTCCATTCCACCACGAACGAACCGGCCAGGTTATTGAGCGCTACCGTGATTGGCTGAACGGCTGGTTTGTTGGTGATGGTAGCGGCAAACAAAAACTCGTTCCATATAGACGTATACTGCCAAATCATCACCACCACAAACCCCGGCATTGAAATGGGAAACATAATATAGCGGTAGATATCCAGAATGCCGGCCCCATCAATTCGCCCCGCCTCAACCATTTCATCTGGCACCGCCGCGTAATAGTTCCGAAAGATCAACGTCGTAATAGGGATACCGTAGACGATGTGCACTAAAATCAGGCCAGCGATAGAGCCATACAGCGATTGGTCCCCAATTTTGATTTTGGCCAATGTCTGCACCAATGGGATGAGGATGCTCTGATAGGGGATGAACATGCCGAACAGGAACAGCGTGAACAGCGTTTCCGAGCCGCGAAACTTCCATTTGCTCAACACATAGCCATTCATCGAACCCAAGAAAGCCGAAAAAACTGTGGCCGGCACGACCAACGCAACGCTGTTGATAAAGTTGCGCGAAAGCCCCATCACACCTTTAGAGGGATCACCCGACCAAGCCTGAACAAAGCTCATCAAGGAAAAGCTCGACGGCAGATTCCACATCGTCTGCAAGTTGACCTGCTCAAAGCTTTTGAGAGCAGTCACCAGCAACACATAAATCGGGATCAGATAAACGATAGCTGCCACAGTTAAGATGACATACAAAAGCGGACGTAGCCGTTTTGAAGGTGTCATTGCTCCACCTCCATCCGCCTGCTGTAGATCAGATACGGGACCACCAGCACAGCCACCAAAACCAGCAACACTGTAGCAATAGACGCGCCTTGCGCAAAGTGGTTACCTCGGAAGGTCGTATCGAACATGAAATAGGCCGGCACGTCTGTCGAGAAAGCCGGCCCAGGCCCGGTCATTGCGCTGACCAAGTCAAAGATTTTGAGCGAAATGTGTCCCAGAATAATGACAGCGCTGAGCGTTATCGGCTGCAGCATTGGCAAGATGATGTGACGGTACACCTGAAACTCGTTCGCGCCATCCACGCGGGCCGCCTCGCGCAGTTCTTCAGGAATGCCCCGCAACCCAGCCAGGTACATCGCCATAGTATAGCCCGAGTATTGCCACGTGGCGGCAATCACCAGCGAAATCACGCCAATCGAGATACCGATCTTGTCTACGGTCAACGCGCCCAGGCCGATACTGTTTAGAATGTGGCCTACCCCGCTATCGGGTGAGATATACAAAATAGTGGGATCCGTATACCAACCTGGTTTGAAATTCTTGAATCCCAGGGATTGTGCCAGCAGATTGACCCCCGTGGATGGATTGAGCAGCCAGCGCCACACCACGCCGGTGACAATAAAAGAGACAGACATTGGGAACAAAAAGATGCTGCGGAAAATTCCTTCACCCTTGATGCGCTGATCGAGCAGCACCGCCAGCCCAAAGCCGATGATGAGGCAACTTGCCAAGAACAGGATGGTAAGGCCAACCGTATTGCGGATGTCAATTTGAAAGCGGTCGTTGGCGAACAGTCGCCCGTAATTGTATAGGCCGACGAAAGAAAAATCGGGCAATATGTCGTTCCATTTGGTCATGGACACATAGCCCGTCCAGGCAATAAAGCCATAAACAAACACCGCTATGGCAACCGCCGATGGAACGATCAGCAGAAAAGAGATAATCCGGTCGGATGTTAATCGGCGCATAGGTCTCTCCAAAATCAAGGGTATGCAACCCCAGGGCAAGCTTTGCTCCCTTTTCGCCGCGAGCGGTGGGGGATACACCCAACCTGCAGCTTTGCCGCAGGCATAATCAGAGTTTATCGGAAATAACGTAGCCAACGTATCCCCACACCTGCACTTGCGCCAAGCTCAGCGCAGGTGCAAGCCTGCCCTGGACGGGCAGTCCAGGGTGTACGTTGGCGGACTGGCATGGGGATGCCCGTCCTGCTATTTCCGATAAGGTCTAATGGTAGAGTGTCAAAGAAATTTATAAAAGGGCCAGGGGTTGGGTCTGACCATTTCCCCCGGCCCTTGCTCCATTCTACTACTTTTACAATTATCTGCCTATTTGCACACACCCGCATCCTGGCAAGCCGTCACAAGGGCTTTTTGTGTAGCAGCCACATCCTGCTTGGTGACGAACACGCCAATGGCATCGGTGGCCGCCGTCACCCAACCTTCGTTCGCAGCCGCGCCGTGCGCCAAACTGGGCGATAGTTTGTTCGACGACCAATCCTTCATGGCCGACATCAGGTAC
>JBGSMF010000364.1:0-3911 GCA_041740315.1 Thermoflexales bacterium | reverse complement strand
CTCGCGCAACGCCAGGCCGCGTCCGGCCAGAGTGTCTGAATACCCATCTGCCCGGCGGCGGGCCTCGATTGCGCCCCAGCCAGCCAGCGGATGCGCGCCCAGCGCGCCGACCGAGTTCCAATCTCGGAAGGCGCGGCGAAGCGATTTTCGACTCAACACAGCAGCCTGGCTTGCTGCATCTGCGCTTTCTTCAACCATAGTTACCTGGCCGGCCATCCACGTTGCCAACTATGCAGTTTTTCCGCAGTTTGAGGGTGTGGATGACCCTATAATAGGATAGGAATAGTATAAGCCATGCGCCAGATTCTTTCAAGTTGTCCGCAACTGCCTACCTTCGGCAGCAGCAGGCAGCACGAATGAATAAATAACATTCGAGCGCGCTCATCACGTCTGTGAAGGAAAAATGAACATCAGAATTGCAGCACTCATTATTAGTATAGTGATAGGCATTGGATTGGCGGGAGGGATAGTAGTGACGATAGATGCCAATGCCTCTTCTGAAAATTCGTTATCGAACTCTTGGTCACAGGTCAATGCAAACGGATTCGGGAACCCCGCCAATAGGCGAGTAGAAACACTGGCAGTTTTTGGCAATGCGATGTATGCGGGCACCCTTAACCAGGCAGGGGGCGAAATGTGGCGCACGAGCGACGGAATTTCTTGGACCCCCGTAATTACAGGTGGGTTTGGCCTTGCCCAGAACACCGCGATTCGAGGCCTAACAGCTTGGGGCGGCCATCTTTATGCCGGCGGTGTGAACGAGAGTGGCGCACAAATCTGGCGTTCGGGCAATGGCGCCAGTTGGACCCAGGTAGTGAGCCAGGGCCTAGAGAGTTCCGGCAATTTCGAAGTCAATTATTTTTTCGCTTTCAACGACATGCTGTACGCGGAAACTCGCAACGATATTGGGGGGGCAGAAATTTGGCGCAGCCACGATGGCCTGTCTTGGACACCAGCTATTACTGGAGGATTAGGCAATAGCGACAATTGGGGATTTTGGCAAACCACAATATACAACGGCTACCTCTATGTTGGCACATCTAATTCTGCTACTGGCAGCGAGATCTGGCGCAGCGCAAATGCGGTGGCGTGGACCTCTGTGATGACAGGAGGGTTTGGCACTCGCGAGAATGTGTTTGTCTCTCTTTGCTCCTTTAACGGCGCCTTGTACGCCAGCACGCTCAACTCGATTTCCGGTGGACAGATTTGGAAGTCAACCAATGGCATCAATTGGACGCAGGTTATCAGCAACGGTTTTGGCGATGCTAATAGTGAGGGGATCAGACTTTTCGTTGTAGATAATGCCCTGCTTCACGCTACAGCAGAGAACCACGTGACTGGTGTAAAAGTGTGTCGGACATCAAATGGCGACGAATGGGAGCAAGTGAACAATGATGGTTTTGGCGAGAGTAGCAATGGTGTTTTTTGGACAAACTCTGAGGCAGTATACAACGGAAAGCTTTACCTGGGGACAGTTAATGAGGCGATTGGCGGCCAGGTGTGGGCATTCTCATACTACCACATCTACTTGCCGCTGATCGCGCGAAACAATTAGGGCTCCGCTGGATTTAACGGGAAAGCACCCTGAGCGGCACGCCGCAGGCGCATAGTCGAAGGGTGCGCGCCCTTCGACTGCGGCCCTTTGGGCCTCCGCTCAGGACGCTTTTCCCGCCAAAGTTGGGAGAGCCACAATTAGCTGGGGTGAGGCGCTTCGAGCGCGCCGCACCTGAACAGCACGAAGGGGAGACAAAACATGGCGCATCACAAATTCTCGCTTTTTGTTCTTATAGTCGGCCTGGCGGCGTTGGCTTTGGCGCTGGGCCAGCTTGCCCTGGCAGCAGCCGCGCCGCAAGCCGCTGTGAATGTCTCACTTGCGCCTGATGGGGCGAGCGGCGCGCAGTTCTTGACCCCGGCAAGCGCCGGACCAAGCGGGCCGTTTGGGGGGGAATGGGTTTACGTAGCCAATGGGAGCCAGATTGGGCGGACCCGCAACATTAGCTCGACCTCGCCTGAGTGGCAAAACATCACGCCTGCAGATGTCGGCAGCATTTATGATTTTGTGCTGGACCCCCATTATCCCGACTATCAGGCCTGGGTGGCCGCCAGCACAGGGATTTGGCGAACCCGGACACTCAACGTCTATACGTCCACGTGGCAGTTGGTTGCGCCTGCCAGTGTCATCAATGCCAGCGGTCTTTATCCTGCCGGCAAATGCACTTATTCGAACATTCGTCAAGTCATCGTTGACCCAACCCGCCCCGGCCACGTAATGTTCTTTGTGGAAAAATCGGACAGCTCGGATTCTGTCTGCCCCGTTTTTCAAGGCAGCACATTCGATGGCGGCGCAAGCTGGAGCTATCAGCTTCTTCCCACTTGCCTGTACGACAATTCCCAACCCACCCGGGCCAAATTTGGCAAAGCAGTTGCCATTGGACGCGACGGGCGCATGTACCTGGCCCAATTCCATAGCCATTACGACGCCATGGCCGTAGGATACAAAAACCGGGTCTATGCTTTTCGCAGCAATGACGCCGGGCAAACGTGGATCCGCCTTCCTGAGCAAAGATATGATAGCGGCGCCTGGGGCACTCCAAGCGGGGTTCCATCATTGTACACATCGAAGAGCAATCCAGATATTGCGCTGGCGATAATGTCGGCGGCCAACCAACACTATCCCGAACTGGTGCTGCGGACTGTGGACGGGGGAAGCTCGTGGACGACAGGTTATTTGAACGGTATCAAGCCCAGCATAATCTCGAACGCGCTTTCTGGGTTTGTAGACCAGGCAGGGATCGAGCATATCTTTGCGCCGAGCCGCGAAGATTATGCTCCGGGCCAGCGCTTGTTTCACTCGACGGATGGCGGCGTCACCTGGACGCACACTTCAACGCTGCCCTTTGTGTATCCCTGGGTCAATGGGATTGGGAGTGATTACGTCGTCAATCCGCTCAACCCCGACGAGCAACTTTCGGCGCAGCGATATTGCGCGGGGCCAGGCTGCACCAACAATGTTGACCCGGTTCCCGTCATCAAGCTGTTCGATGGAACAACTTGGATCAATAAAACCGGCGATTGGTACAGCAAGTTCGGGGGCAAGTGGCTAGGGGGAGACGTCGTCCTCACGTCGCCTGCGCTTGTGAGAAAGCCCACCTGCGTAGAGTTTGACTTTGTGGAATCGAGCCACAAGTTTGACGTGGAGGCTGGCGCCGGCCAACACCTGGCCCCGCGCGGCTTTTACAACTATTCCAGCCCCCAGTCCGGCAAGGTGAAAATAGACCGCGGCCTCCACCCGGGCGATCCTCCGCTGGTGAGCGAGGACGACGGCTGGAGCAGTTGGCTGCTGGCGCTCATCAACGGCTCGGGCGACCCGACGATCGAGCCGCGCCCGATCGAGCAAATCCTCGTCACGTCAGAATGGGTCTCACCCATCCAGCCGGGCAGCCAGGTGAGCGTGGCTTACGAACTAAAAGCTGCCAGCTTGCCTGGGGTCGTCCAGGGCATTCGAGCCATCACCGTCACCACGACCACCTTTACGACCATTTTCGAGCTTGACCCGCCGGTGCTCTTTCCGACCGGGCTGGGGATTTCTGTCAAGAGCTTGACCGAGCCGACCGGGCCGGCGGTTTTGGCGCAGAGCCTGGACCAGCCCGGCCTGCGCATCCGTGAGGCGAGGCTGTGCCTGAACGCCGGCCCAGGTGGAGGGGCAGCCCCGCCCGCCGACGTTACTGAAGTGGAGCGAAATGCCTGCGCCGATCTCTTTAAAAACATTAGCCCTGGCGCAGATGGCCTGGGGCGCTGGCAGCCGTTCGGCAGCCTGAACGGCACCCCTGTCCCAAGCCAAACCGAGTTTGCATTTCCAGATCCCAATGTTGTCCTGACACCCAATCTAGATTTCGTATTCCATGTCCCGG
>JBGSMF010000363.1:0-4175 GCA_041740315.1 Thermoflexales bacterium | reverse complement strand
TACTCAGCAGCCTGAGCGTCCTTCGGCCTTGCTCAGGATAAGCGCCGCGCTCCTTCGACTGCGTTTCACTCCGCTCAGGCTGCGCGGCGCGTAGCCTGCTCTGTCGGCAGACAGGTCGAAGGGTGCAGGCTGAGTAGTTACCGTCGTTGGTCGTTAGACTTGGGTTTTTTCTTGCATCGCCAAAAAGATCTTTTCTGCGCTTAATGGCGGGCTGGGCAGCCGGATGCCCACGGCGTTATATATGGCATTGGCAATGGCGGGCATGGTGGGCACCATGGCGTGCTCGCCGATGCCGCGCGCGCCCCAGGGGCCATCGTCTTGCGGCACCTCGACAATGATGGGGATGATTTGGCCGGGCATATCTACCGACGTGGCAATGCGATAATCTACAAACGAGGGGTTGAGCGGCTGGCCGTCTTTATACAAGAGCGCCTCAAAGAGCGCCGACGAAGCCCCCTGCACCACCCCGCCTTCCATTTGCGCGCGAACTTGATCGGGGTTGATGGCCTTGCCCACGTCAAACGCCGCCGCCACGCGCAAGATTTCAATCTGTCCGGTTTCGGTGTCTACCTCCAATTCAACCGCCTGGCAGCCCACGGTATAGTGCACCACCGCGCGCGGGCCTTGGCCGGTTTCGGGGTCAAGCCCGGTGACATAGGTGGGCATAAAATCGCCGCGCCCCAACACCGGCCCGCCGCGCCAGCCGCAATCGCCCTCTTTGGGCAAGCCATAAATCACCATATCTTTGAGCGGCAGCGAGTCTTCCGACTTGTACGAGATTACACAACCATTTTTGATATCCAGGTTGTCAATGTCTTCATTCCAATGCTCGGCCACCAGCGCCAGGATTTGCTGGCGGGCATTTTTGGCCGCCGCCACCACCGCGTTGCCCATGCTCCACGTCAGGCGCGAGGCCACCGTCTGCCATTCGTAAGGGCTGTACTGCGTATCTACCGGCGTGGCGATGCGAATCCATTCTACCGGCACGCCCAGTGACGCTGCGGCCATCTGCGCCATCACTGTGAACGTGCCCTGGCCCAGCTCTTGCCCGCCCACCGCCACCGTCACTGTGGCGTCTTCGTTCAGGCGCACAAACGCCGACGAACCCGCGTTGGGCGGCATGGCCGGGGCCTTCCACATAATGGCCAAGCCCTTGCCGCGCTTTTTGTGCGGAGCCGAGGCCGGTTCGGTTACGCCCCAATCAATCGCTGCGGCGGCCTTTTCGATGCACTCGGAAAGGCCAATGGGGTGCATCGTCCAGCCCGTGACCACCTGGCTGCCGGTCTTGAGGCAGTTTTTCAATCTAAAGTCGCGCGCGTCCATGCCAAGCTTTTCGGCCAATTGGTCCATCAACTGCTCGATGCCCCAATGAATTTCCGGCATGCCAAAGCCGCGCATAGGCCCGCCTACGGGATGATTGGTGTAGCAGCAGTACGAATCGGCCCACACGTTGGGGATCTCGTACGGGCCGGTAGAAGAATAGCCCGCGGCGCGGGCGATGTTGACGCCGTATTCGGTATACGCGCCCGCGTCCCAATAATAGGTCGTTTTCATCGCCAGCAATTTGCCGTCTTTGGTCGCGCCGATTTTAGTGTGCGCCACCAACCCTTGCCGCACAAAGGTGCAGAAAAATTCTTCTTCGCGCGTCATGCGCAGTTTCACGGGCCGCCCCGGCACTTGCTGTGCCATCACCACGGCGCACGCTTCCATCGAGACGCCCGCCTTGCTGCCAAAGCCGCCGCCAATGTACGGCGCCACCACGCGCAAATCGCCTTGGCTGATGCCCAACGTCTGGGCGATCAGGTTGCGCTGGGCAAAGGGCGATTGGCTGCTGCTCCACAGCGTGACCTTGCCGCTTTGCTCGGCCAGCGCCACAGAAATGTGCGGCTCGATGGGCACGTGCTGAATGTGTGGCACACGGTAGGTGCCCTCTACAATCACATCGCACTGCGCCCAGGCGCTGCCTGGCTCAAGTCCGGCATCACCCTTGCGCACCTTAAAGTGGTTCGAGATGTTGGTGCCGGGCTTGGGAAAGATGAAATTGGCCACCTCGTACTGGCCCAGGTCGGGGTGCAAGAGGGGCGACTCGGGGCTGGCCGCCTGTTCGACGTCTGTTACCGCCGGGAGCAATTCATACTCTACCTTGACCAGCTTGCAAGCCTGTTCGGCGATCTCTTCGCTGGTGGCAACCACCCCCGCTACTGGATCGCCCACGTAGCGCACGCGGTCGGTGCAAAAGATATGCCGGTCGCGCAGATAGAGGCCGATAAAGCCGGGCGTGTCTGCGCCGGTGGCCACGGCTTTGACGCCAGGCAAAGCCAAAGCCTTGCTTACATCAATCTTTTTAATCAGCGCGTGGGGGTGCGGACTGCGCGCCAAACGGCCATATAACAGCCCCGCTCCAAACTGCAAATCATCCGCAAACTTGGCCGCGCCGGTCACTTTTTCTACCGCGTCAATGCGCTGCACGCTTTCACCGATTGGACTGGGAATTGTTGTTGTATCAGTCATTGTTCACTCCTGTTCACCACAAAGACACCAAGGCACAAAGAGTTTTTGAAAACCTAGTGGCTTTGTGTCTTGGTGGTTATTGCCCCACCGCTTCTTTCACTGCTTGCACAATGCGGGTATAGCCGGTGCAGCGGCACAAGTTGCCCAGCAGCGCTTTTTTAATGTCATCTTCGGTCGGGTGTGGGTTGCGGTCGAGCAGCGCCCGCGCGCTGATGAGCATGCCGGGGGTGCAAAAACCGCACTGCACACCGGTCAAGTCAACAAAGGCCTGCTGGATGGAATCGAGTTGTCCATCGCGCGTCAATCCCTCGACCGTCACAATCTCTGCGCCGTCGGCTTCTACCGCCAGCACCATGCACGAATTGACCGGCTCGCCGTGCTTGGCCCCAGGCCAAGTAATTAGAACTGTGCACGCGCCGCATTCGCCCGCCGCGCAGCCATTCTTTGTGCCCGTCATCACCAGCACCTCGCGCAGCATGGTCAACAAAGTCATGCTCGATGGAACGACAGCGCGCTCTAGTACGCCATTAACCTTTAATGTGATTTCGTGTTGAGACATAATCTACTCCGTGATACGTGATGCGTGACAGGGTTCACGCTTCACGATTTGTGCAACTCTTCCAATACCGACTCTATCGCCCGCATGGTCAGGTTCCTCACCATCGCCTTGCGATAGGCGGCGCTGGAACGCACGTCGTCAATCGGCTTGGCCGTTTCCATTGCAGCAAGCGCCGCGGCCTCGATCGCTTCCGGCGTGATGGGCGATTCGGCCAGAATGGCTTCGGCCGCCGGCACGCGAATGGGGGTGGGCGCTACCGAAGCCAATGCCAGGCGAAAATTGTAGCCAGACTTGGCCTTCTTGTCTGGATAGCCCAACACGGCCACACCCGCAATCGCCAGGTCGCCGTGGGCGTTGCGGCCTAATTTGTGGTAACATCCTATGGCTCCCTTGGGCGGGGTGGGAATTTCAATCCGCAGCAAAAACTCGCCGGGTTTCATCACCGTCTTGCCGGGGCCGGTGAAAAAGCCGGCAATGGGCACAATCCGCTCGCCGCGCCGCCCACGCAAGACCAGATTGGCTTCCAAGACCAGCGCGGCTGGGGCGGTATCGGCGGCGGGCGAAGCATTGCACAAGTTGCCGCCCATTGTCGCTCGCGTGCGCAGTTGATATGACGCGACCGAGTCCAACGCCTCAGCCAACAGCGGGTAATTTTCTATCACAGCTTTGTGCCGCGCCAGGGAATTCATATCTACTGCCGCGCCAAGCACCAACCCTTTACGCTTGCCGAATGCGATAGCGCGCATTCCAGGCAAATGCTTGACGTCAATCAAAATCTTGGGCGCATAAAAGCCATCGCGCATGCGCACAAACACATCGGTGCCGCCCATAAACAAGCGGGCGTCGCCATTGCTCTTGAGCAAAAGCCGGGTCACTTCTTGGGGCGACTCGGGTCTGACATAGTCAAAACTAGAAAATACAGGACTCGCCAGCATAGCACACTCCTCAACTTGGGTATTTATATTGTAACTATTCCGAAAATAACTCGCTTATGCGGCAACAGGTGCCATCTCGATGTGTACCAAGCCGCCTGTAAGTTTCTCTAATTGGCGGGTGAGGTAAGAGACCTTGACTTCCTTTTGACGTTGATCATAATAATCATCAC
>JBGSMF010000362.1:0-7311 GCA_041740315.1 Thermoflexales bacterium | reverse complement strand
ACTCAGCAGCCTGAGCGTCCTTCGGCCTTGCTCAGGATAAGCGCCGCGCTCCTTCGACTGCGTTTCACTCCGCTCAGGCTGCGCGGCGCGTAGCCTGCTCTGTCGGCAGACAGGTCGAAGGGTGCCGGCTGAGTAGTTACCTTTATTCAACAAAAAACTCTCCGGCGGCAGTCTGCCGGAGAGTTTTGAATTTTGGCAAGCGCTAAGCCCTTGATTTACGCAGGGCCGCAACAGCCTCGGCCACTCGCCGCCCATAGTCAGGATCGGCGTTTTGGAAATGCGCCAGGCTGCGTTCGATAATGTCATCTCGGCTGACCCAAGACAAGCTCCCGGCAATATTTTCAATCAAGCCCTTTCTTGTAGCTCAGCCAGGAGCCCATCAAGATGTCCTTAATGCACTCAGGTGAGGTCGAAACGGTCAAGGTTCATTACTTTGTTCCAAGCCGCGACAAAGTCACGCGCGAATTTTTCTTTTGCATCATCCTGCGCATAGACCTCGGCCAGAGCGCGCAGTTGTGAGTTTGAGCCGAAAACCAGATCCACGCGGGTGCATGTCCACACAGGGTTGCCTGTCTTGCGATCGCGCCCTTCAAACGTGTCCCCGGCATCAGTCATGGGTTTCCAGACGGTTCCCATGTCGAGCAGGTTGACAAAAAAGTCGTTTGTGAGTGTCCCGACCCGTTTTGTAAACACGCCGTGTGTCGCCTGACCAGCGTTAGCCCCCAGCACACGCAAGCCGCCGACAAGCACTGTCATCTCTGGCGCGCTCAGGGTCAGGAGCTGCGCCTTGTCTATCAGCATCTCCTCCGCCGACACTGTAAAGGCCGTTTTTTGGTAATTGCGAAAGCCGTCGGCCTGGGGCTCTAGCAAGGCGAATGATTTCACATCGGTCTGGTCTTGCGAGGCGTCGGCACGTCCTGGAGTAAATGGCACATCAATAGGGTAGCCAGCAGCCTTGGCCGCCGCTTCAACCGCAGCGCAGCCAGCCAGTACGATAAGGTCAGCTATTGAAACTCGCTTGCCATCTTTCTTGGAGCTGTTAAAAGCCTGCTGAATGCTTTCGAGTACGCTCAGGACCTTGGCCAATCGCGCCGGTTGGTTGACTTGCCAGTCCTTTTGCGGCGCTAGGCGAATGCGCGCGCCATTAGCGCCCCCGCGCTTGTCAGATCCACGGAAAGTAGATGCCGAAGCCCAAGCGGTTGAAACCAGTTCCGCTACTGATAGTCCCGAGGCCAAAATCTTGGCGGTAAGATCTGCGATATCCTTGGTATCGATCAGCGGATGATCAACGGCGGGGATTGGATCCTGCCAGATCAGGTCTTTTGCTGGAACTTCGGGCCCGAGGTAACGAATCTTGGGTCCCATATCGCGATGAGTAAGTTTGAACCATGCTCTTGCGAACGCGTCAGCGAAAGCCTGTGGATCTTTGTGGAATCGGCGTGAAATGGGTTCGTAGATCGGGTCGAAGCGCAGCGATAAATCGGCCGTGGTCATCATAGGCCGGTGCTTCTTCGAGGGGTCGTGAGCGTCTGGAATCATGTGCTCTTCCCTAACGTCCTTGGCCAGCCATTGCCATGCGCCAGCCGGGCTTTTTACCAGTTCCCACTCGTAGCCGAAAAGCATGTCAAAATAACCAATGTCCCATTTTGTAGGGTAGGGTTTCCATGCGCCTTCTATACCACTCGAGGTTGTGTGTACACCCTTGCCGGTTCCAAATCTGTTGATCCATCCCAAACCTTGCTCTTCGATGGGGGCAGCTTCCGGTTCTGGGCCAACCAGCTTGGGGTCGCCCGCGCCGTGCGCTTTACCGAAAGTGTGCCCACCGGCGACGAGCGCCACAGTCTCTTCGTCGTTCATACCCATGCGAGCAAAGGTTTCGCGCACATCGCGACCCGAGGCCACAGGATCGGGATTGCCGTTCGGGCCTTCAGGATTCACATAGATAAGCCCCATCTGCACGGCAGCTAGTGGGTTCTCCAGTTCGCGGTCACCGCTATAGCGCTTGTCGCCCAACCAAGTATCTTCAGTCCCCCAGTAAATGTCCTCTTGGGGCTGCCAGATATCCACGCGGCCACCACCAAAGCCAAAGGTCTTGAAGCCCATAGACTCTAGCGCGCAGTTGCCAGCCAAGATCATGAGGTCGGCCCAAGAAATTTTATTTCCATATTTCTTCTTGATAGGCCAGAGCAGGCGGCGCGCCTTGTCTAGGTTGACATTGTCAGGCCAACTGTTGACCGGCGCAAAACGCTGGTTGCCGGCGCCGCCGCCGCCACGGCCGTCAGCAGTGCGATAGGTGCCGGCGCTGTGCCAGGCCATGCGAATGAATAGGCCGCCATAATGGCCCCAGTCGGCAGGCCACCACTCTTGTGAATCGATCATTAACGCATACAGATCCTTTTTCAGGGCGGACAGATCAAGCTTTTTGAATTCTTTAGCATAGTCAAAGTCGGGATCCATCGGGTTGGAAACCGGCGTGTGCTGGTGAAGGACGCCCAGGTTCAACTGGTTGGGCCACCAGTCTCGATTCGATGCGCCTCTGCTGGCAGAGGTGCTAGCAGATTTGCCCGTTACGGGGCACTTGCTATCTTTCATCCTAGTTCTCCTTTTAGTTAGAATATTTTTCCAATTTTAAAGACCTTGCGCCTTTTTGCTCCCCTTGCATTTGGGGCAATAGCCATAAAATGTCACTTGGCGCTTGACAATCTGGTAGCCAGAAGTTTCGCCCTTGGAGAGTTCCAAACCCTCAAAATCCCGGTTGATGTCAACCAAAGTCTGGCAGCGCATGCAAAACAAGTGATGATGAACACCGCCGTGGGTATCATAGCGCACACCATACTCGCTGAGGTCTCCAACCAGCGCCAATTCGCCCAGTTCAACCAACTCGTGCAGTATGTTATAAACGGTCGTGCGTGAAATATCGGGCATGATTGACAACACCCGCTGATAAACCTCCTCGGCAGTCGGATGGCTATCATCCGCGCTGAGCAGCTCAAAGACCATCCGCCGCTGCGGCGTGATTTTGAGCCCATTTTGGTGAAACAATTCGACAAGCATTTCAATAGATTGCATTGATTTTCTCTTTGTAATATTTACTAATTTGTAATAATTATAGATTAGAAAACAAAATTTGTCAAGCCCCACTTTTGGCGCAGTGAAACGCGCCCCCATGGGTTGTATGTGTCGCAGATGGGTTTGCCTTATACTACCCCCAAGAGTATAATCGGGCAGTCATAGACCACCGATGAACCACATTATCAAACTCGCTCCTTTTATCAAACCTTACTGGCGGCGCGCCCTTGCCTCGCTGGCTTTGCTGGTGGCGCTCGTCTTTATGGATTTGGCCATTCCCCGCTTGATCCAACGGATCATTGACCAGGGCATTGCCCAGCAAGACCAGGCCGTTGTCATTCAAACTTTGGTTGTGATGCTGAGCATTTCGGCCCTGAGTGCGCTATTGGCTATCGGCAACAATATCTTGTCAATCCAGGTTGGCGAAAGCGTGGCGCGCGATCTGCGCGATGCATTGTTTCTTAGAATCCAGGCGTTTTCGTTTGGCAATCTGGATAGGCTCAAGACCGGCCAATTGATGGTTCGCCTCACCAGCGACACGAGCGCCGTTCAACGCGTGACACAGGTCTCGCTGCGCATTGGCACCCGCGCCCCCCTCTTGATGGTCGGCAGCCTGATTCTGATGGTCAACACCAGCCGCTCTCTGGCGCTGACCTTGTTGCCCCTGTTATTGGTGACCTCGGCGGTGATTGTTTTCTTTGTCGTCAAGATGGAGCCGCTCTTTCAATCGGTCCAGCAAAAGCTGGATCGGCTCAACACAGTGTTGCAAGAAAACATTGCCGGGGCGCGCGTGGTCAAGGCGTTTGTGCGCGCCGATTTTGAAGGCGAACGCTTTCAGGCTGCCAATGACGAGTTTGCGAATCATTCTATCAAGGTGATGCGCTTCATGTCCATGATGTTTCCGGCGCTGACGGTTTTGGTGAACCTTGGAATGGTTATTGTCATCTGGGCAGGCGGAGCGCAAGCCATCGAGGGGAATTTATCCTTGGGGCAAATTGTGGCCTTTACCAACTATTTGCTCACAACCATGACGCCATTGACTATGATGACCATGCTCGCCCAAGTGTGGGCGGGGGGAATCGTTTCGGCTGGGCGCATTAATGAGGTGCTGGATACCGTTCCAGAAGTTCAAGATGCGCTCAACGCGCTGGCGTTGCCCGAACATACCCCGGCGCGGGTCATTTTTGAAAACGTGACGTTTAATTACGCGTTTGATTACGATAGCAGCAACGAACCTGTGCTGGAAGATATCAACTTGGTCGCCAAACCCGGCGAGACGGTCGCCATTTTAGGGGCGACCGGCGCGGGCAAATCTACGCTGGTCAACCTGGTGCCCAGGTTTTACGACGCTTTAGCGGGGCGAGTGCTGATTGATGGTATAGATGTCCGGCAAATCAAACAAGACTCACTCCTGGCCCAGGTGGGAGTTGTGCCGCAAGAAACGATTCTGTTTTCGGGCACGGTGCGCGACAATATCCGCTACGGTCGCCCAGAGGCCAGCGATAAAGAGATTATCGCGGCGGCCCAGGCTGCCCAGGCGCACGATTTTATCGTGGCGATGCCGCAGGGTTACGAGACCCACGTCGAGCAGCGCGGCGCAAATTTATCCGGCGGGCAAAAGCAGCGGCTGGCCATCGCTCGCGCGTTGCTCACTCAACCCAAGATATTGATTCTCGATGACAGCACCAGCTCGGTAGACATAGAAACCGAAACCAAGATTCAAGATGCCCTAGAAGAATTGATGCGCCAGCGCACCACTTTTCTGGTTGCCCAGCGCATCAGCACCGTGTTAAAAGCCGACAAGATTGTCGTCATTGACGAGGGCCGCATTGTGGCCCAGGGAACCCACAAAGAGCTGTTGCAATCCAGCCCCATCTACCAAGAAATTTACGATTCGCAATTGGGCAACGGCGCACCATCTCTTGATGGCGCACAATTGGAAGAGGGCAAAGCCGGATGAGCTACCAATCTCTTCAAAGCAGCGACAGCGTTCGCTCGATCATGCAGCCCCGGCGGCCAGCCGGCGTGGGCAAGATTGAAAAAGCCCAAGACCCGCGCCGCGCCCTGAGCGGCTTGCTGCGCTATCTCGTCCCCTTCCGATTCAGGCTGGTGTTGGTGCTGGTATGCGTCGTGATTTATACGCTCTTGGGATTGGTTGGGCCGTACTTGATGGGAGTGGCCATTGACAGATTCATTGCCGTAAAGCGATTGGATGGGCTGGCCCAGGTAGCGTTGTGGATGCTGGCTGCCTATCTCTTGAACAATTTGTTCCAAGCCATCGCCGCGTGGGTCATGGCGGGCATTTCGCAGCAGGCGCTCAAGCGCCTGCGCCAGGATTTGTTTGAGCATTTGCAAAGTCTATCGCCAAGCTTTTTCGACCACAACCCGGCCGGTGAATTGATGAGTCGCCTGACCAATGATATTGATGCAATCAATCAAGCTGTGTCACAAAACGTCACGGCGCTCATTGCCAGCGTGCTCTCGATGGTGGGCATTCTGGTGGCGATGTTTATCCTTGACCACTGGTTGGCGCTGGCGGCGGTGTTGGTTGTCCCCATTATGCTGTGGTTCACCAATTTTGTCGCTCGCTATACCCGCAAGGGGTTCCGCCAGCTGCAGAAACACCTGGGAGAACTCAACGGTGTGATGGAAGAAGCCATCAGCGGCCAAAAAGTGGTCAAGGCGTTTCGCCGCAACGATGCGGTGATTGCCAGCTTTAGACAATATAACCAGGAGGTTTTTCTGGCAGGGGTGTACGCAAACAGCTTTGCCTTATCGCTCATGCCGCTGACGAGCGTGTTGGGCAACCTGTTTGTGATTGTTATCGCCGGCCTGGGCGGCTGGCTGGCCTTGCGGGGTTTGGTCAGTGTGGGGGTCATTGCCACGTTTATCAATTATGGGCAAAATTTCATCCAACCGCTGCGCCAGTTGGCGAATATGTACAATTCGATTCAGGCGGCACTGGCCGGGGCCGAGCGAGTGTTTCAAGTCATTGACACCCCGCCCGAAATACAAGATGCGCCGGGTGCGCTATCGCTGGATTCACTCCACGGCCGCGTGCGCTTTGAGCATGTCCATTTTGGCTACCAGCCCGACACGCCCATTATCAAAGACATGTCATTGGAAGCCAGTCCAGGCGAAATCGTCGCGTTGGTCGGGCCGACCGGCGCAGGCAAGACGACCATCATCAATCTGCTGACCCGCTTTTACGAAATCGGCGGCGGCAAGATCACGATTGACGGCCACGACATTCGCCACATCAAGAAAACCGATCTGCGCCAAAAACTGGGCTTGGTGCTGCAAGACACTTTTTTGTTTTCCGATTCTGTGCTTGAAAATATCCGCTATGGGCGCTTGACGGCCACCGACGAAGACTGTATCCGGGCGGCGCAACTGGCCGAGGCCGATCACTTTATCCGGCAATTGCCGCAAGGCTACCAGACCAGACTTGCAGAACGGGCCAGCAACCTCAGCCAGGGCCAGCGGCAATTGCTGGCCATCGCCCGCGCCATCCTGGCCGAACCGGGCATCTTGATTTTGGACGAGGCCACCAGCAGCGTAGACACTCGCACCGAGGCGCGCATCCAAAAGGCGCTGCTGCGCCTGATGCAAGGACGCACCAGTTTTGTGATTGCCCACCGCCTGAGCACCATCCGCGACGCGGACAAGGTCATTGTGATCAATAATGGTGAAATTGTCGAACAAGGCACCCACCAGCAATTGCTTGACCGGCGCGGGTTTTACCATCACCTCTACGTCAGCCAGTTCAAAGGGCAGCCGATATAGCCATCTTTACCTTCTGGCAAGCTCAGGGCTTGCAGGAAGGTAGTGGCTTTTTCCGCCCTCGCCGCGCCGAGGACAGCAGCTAGATACCTATTGTCCGCTACCCCCAAATTGGGGTTTGCGAAGGCTAATTCCACGTATGAAAATGCCACAAACGCTAACCAGAAGGCAATTTCAGAACAGTTGCGCGCCAAACCTCTCGTATGAAGGGGTGGAAAATAGGTAGATAGGACCTTACGCAGTACCGCAAAAGTTGCTTTTCGTTGTCCACAAATCTTTGCGAATTTACGCAAATGGCTGCAAAATTCGTAAAAATTATGTAACTATTCCGAAAATAACTCGCTTATGCGGCAACAGGTGCCATCTCGATGTGTACCAAGCCGCCTGTAAGTTTCTCTAATTGGCGGGTGAGGTAAGAGACCTTGACTTCCTTTTGACGTTGATCATAATAATCATCAC